>NZ_JBHXQZ010000019.1:0-57022 GCF_042717095.1 Streptomyces sp. NPDC058632
GCGAACGCCCCGTGCTCCGGCACGATCGTCGGCCGCTCCTGGTGACGGGGGCCGCGCCGGCCTCGCCGGGAAGGGTGACGGCCGCGACGGACAGGTCCACGGCCGTAGTGACACCGAGCAGTGCGGGCCGACGGCTCGGACGGGCCGGGCGGGTGATGTGCATCGTGAACGTCCTTTTCCTTGGATGTTGGCCCTGAGCGGGTTGGACTGACACAGCCGGCGAGGTGCCATCGAGAAAAACAGTAGGCATTTTGATCGCATATAATTAAAATATTTCAAACCGATATGTCGCCTGATGGGGAGACCGGTCCACGTGTTGAGGCCGGCACAGGGTGTCAGAACATCGCTCCGATCCGGCTGTCGGAGTGACGGCGTCTTCTTCATGCCCTACGTTCCAAGGACAGGTCCGGTTCACCTGCGTTGCCCGGACGATGCTCTGCGACCAACCATGTGCCGAGGCAGCTGAAGCTTGGCTTCGGCGAGGTCCACCGCAGCTCAGTGGCTCAGACCGGAGGTGGCCCGGGCTTCGTGCTGCCGCTTGAGCTTGTGGATTCGGCCGCACAGAAGTAGTCGTTGGTGTTTCGACGGACGATTTTCACGAGCATCGCGCCGTCGTCACCGTTCTTCGGGGCATGCCCCCACCCGTCGTCTCGCAGGCGGTGACCGGCCTGGCCGAGGTTGTCATGGCAGACCGGGAAGAGAGTGATCCTGGGCGTCACCGATTCATGATTCGACACCGGCGGAACGCCGGGACAGTGTGGGTGCAAGAGCGCTTCCTCAGAAGGCTCGGCGGAGGATCCGTCGTAGGGACCGCGCGCCGTGATCCCCACATGTGCGCCCCTCTCCTGCGGACGTCCGGAACAACGCGATGGTTCGCCTCGCAACCTTGTGCCTCGTGCCTCGTGCAGCGGACTACCGACGGGCTTTCGGCAGAGGGAATCGACTGCCTCGCTCCTCCCCGGACCCGTGGTCGGCGTGCCGGGGCCTCCGACCCAGGAGCCGTCGCCTCCTGACCCTCGGAGCGCCGAATGAGCGTCACGGCCGATGAAGTGCGACTTCGCAAGGCCGGCTGTCACCGAGGGCACCGATGACGGCGTTGCGGGCCCTCGCCCGCGGCATCCGCACTGCGGGCGGGAGCAGGGAGCCACCCGTACACCGGGGCGGCGTGGCCCCGGTGTACGGCGTCTGTCCGACGTGGTGGGTCAGCGGATCTGCAGGATGTACAACGTCGAGTTGAGCCCCTCGACGTCGACGATGCTCGACCACTTGGGCAAGGTCCTCACCTCACCGCCCAGAATCATCTCGATGTTGTTGTTGCCGGACGTGATCCGCGAGACGTTGGGAAGCTGGGGGGCCATGACACCCGCGTTGGCAAAGCACGCGGTCTGGTTGCCGTTGTACCAGACCTTGACGAAGTCGGTCCTGTCCCCGCAGTTGGTCTGGTTGGTCGCGGAAGCCGTGGAGACAGGTACGAGGGCTGTCATGACCCCCGCCGCCACTGCGGTGAGCGCGATGCGCGAAATGAAGCGCTTCATGGGTGCAATTTTCCTTCCGTGATGGTGCGGTACTGCGGAGCAGCACGGTGCATGGCCGACATCCGCCCTCGCTGTTCGCGCGGGGACAGCCGGGTGATTCATGAGGTGAACGGGTGATCGACCGGTCTGCGGCCGGCCGTTGCGCCCCGAGGCGGCGAGACAAGGAGTCGTCGCCTGTCCCCGCCGACCGGACGCACACATGTCCGCTCGGTTCAACGTCGCGCGAAGGTCTCCGGTTCACCGGGCAGGTGAAATCGGATGTGTCGAGCCGTCATCCCATGTCCCCTGGCCGCGTCCCGAGCCGAGGTCCGCGCCGTGCGCCGCCGACCCGGCCGGCGGCGCCGCGCTTGTGACCACGACCTCCGTGCAGGCGTCGCCGTACCGGCACTTCACGGTCGTGGCCGCACCGGGCGCGTGCCGCGCCACATTTGTCAGAGCCTCGCGCACGATGCCGTATGCGACGTCGGCGCCCTCACCGCACCGAGCGCCCGGGTGACCTCCCGGCCGGTCCCGGCAGCGAACCGAAGCACTTGGCCGATCAGTTCGGGACGACGGTTGCGTAGCCCGAGCGCCGCACCCGCTGTGACGACCACGGCCGTCAGATGGTGGGCGCTGACGTCGTGCAGTTCCCTTTCCATCCGGCGCCGTTCGACCGCAGGAAGCCGGTGTCATTCGATCCCGGCCCGCTTCAGCCGTTGTTCCGCAGCCCGTCGCGCGCCACGGGCCCGCCGCACCAGCTCATCGGGCCGGCGGACGGCGCCTGTCTCGAAGTGGTTTCCTGTCGAGCACTTCGGCATGCATGATCCGGCCGTCCACGACGCCCGGGATGGGCATGCCTTCGGCGAGCGACGCGAGTTCGAAGAGTCCCTTGCAGCAGCGCTGGGGCCGAGTCGGCGGTAGCCGGTCGGTGAGGACACGGCGCGTTCGACGACCCGTCGTCGAAGGCCGAGCCGCTCGCCGGACTCGGCCCCCCTGCGGGCGATGTGGACCCCGATGCGCTTGCATCAGGGTCATCGCCGCAGACGAGGGATGCCGTACGCCTCATCTGCGCCGTGGGTTGGAATCGGCCGCGTGGGATTCGTTTCCCATGAGGAGATGGAACAGCATCGGCTTCAGCGCCTGACTGCCCGGACACGAGCGGAGTACTGCGTCTCGATCGTGCAGCCGACCGCGTCCGTCAGTTCGGGTCCGCACGGACCGACCGTCCACTCCAGCCCGGCGAAGCGGTCCTCGCCACGTCGCGCCGCGAAGCGAGTGCTCAGCTCGCCATGATGACTCGCGAGGATGTTCGCACAGAAGCCCCCGGCCTCGCGCAACCGCGGCCACGCAGTGGAACGACGGTTCACGCAGAACAGCACCAAGGACGGTGCCAGGGAGACCGAGGTGAAGGAGTCGCAGGTCATGCCGATCGGCTTGCCGTCCTGTCCGACCGCGGTGATCACCGTGATGCCAGTGGGGAGGTGACTCACCACTCGGCGGAACGTCGCGGAATCGAACGAGCTGTTCACAAGGCTCCCAGTCAAGGCTCGGGTGCCTCCCATTGACCCCGACCGGGGCTCCGTGCTGTTTGGTTCCTCTTCCTGTAACTGCGACCCACCTTTGGTACCGCAGCGCAAGCGTCGGCTGCCGGTCATCCGGTTCATTGGTGTCCCTGACCTGACAACTCCGCCGTTCAACCAGGAGCCGATCCGTGGAAATCGACTCCGCTTACCAGCACATGTACCTCGCTGCCGACCGGCTCGACGCCGTACCGGACGGCGTGCGGCTCGGCTATGAGGAGTGTGCCCGCATCCGCCGGCACATGGTCTCCGCACTGGAGCAGGCCCGCACCGGCGTGCACAAGCTGCTCGACCTCGGCGGTGCGGGCGGCTTCGCCGAAGCGAATCCGCTGCAGCGGTACTGGCGTGACCTGGAGATCGGCAGTCGGCACGCGATGATGAACCCGCTGGTCGCCTATGAGGACTACAGCCGGGCGCTGTTCGCCGAGGGCCCGGTATCGGTCGTGCTCTGACCCGGCCCCACCGAGCTGAAGGACCCGTCCGGAACATCCGGACGGGTCCTTCAGTCGCCGTAGCTCCCGGCACCGTCCGGTACGGACCGGATGCGATGCCCTGGGAGACCTGGGGGCCGACAGCGACTCCGCCGCCGTCCTACGCGACACCGTCCGTTGTTACCTGGACTCGGAGCGCAGCGTGTCCATGGTGGCCAGGACGATGCACATCGCCAAGAACACCGTGCTCCACCGGGTACGCAAGGCCGAAAAGCTGCGGGGGCGGCCGCTCAGCGAGGACCGACTGCGCCTGCACGCGGCCCTGCATCTGGCCAAGACGCTGTCGCCGATGTAGTCCGGTAGCGGAAGGCCGACGGGACGACCGTCCACCGCGCCGGCGCGGCGTGTGTGCCGCGACGCTCGCGCTGTCGTCCTGCGTGGACAGCCGCACGGACCCTCTACCGCCACCCGTCGACGCCCGACCTGGACGGCCATCTTCTGGACCTCTCCTCGGCCGGCGCAGACGATGACGCCGTCAAGCCGATCGACGAACCGAACTCAGGGCACTCCGGAGTCTCGATCAAACCCGGAGCGGTTCATCGGTGTAGCGGTGGCGGAGTGAGGGCAGGGCCGGGCCGGGCCACGCGCCCCGGGCCTCTGGGACCGGGGCACGTAGAGTGGTGCGATCGTGCCCCGTCCCGCATCGCGGGGCGGGGCGGCGCGCAGGGACAGGGCATGCGCAGAGGCAGCGTGCGCAGGGGACATGGGCGGGGAAGCGGTGTGTGTGAGGACGGGCAGCGCGGCCATCACGGTGCGGCGGGAGCGCTGAGATGAGTCTGTTCGCCATCAGCGACCTTCGTGTCCGCCAAGCCGGGAACCGCGACATCGTCGAAGGTCTGCGACCGGAGTCGGACGGTGACTGGCTGGTGGTCGCCGGAGACGTCGCGGAGATCTTCGACGACATCGTGCGGGCGCGCGGGACACCGAGCGATCGCTTCGCCAAGGTCGTCCGGACCCCCGGCAACCACGAACCGTGGTGCGGCGCCGAGGTCACGGCCGACTGGCGCGTGCGGTACCGCGCGACCACCGGCGTCTGCGGGCATCCGCGCGTTCCGTGCACGATCGGGTGCGACGGGGTGCCTCACCGCGAGGTGTCGCTCGGTTACCCGCGGGAGTGGCGCAGGCGGCCGGTCGCGCCCGCCGGGCTCTGCCGCACATTCCCCGGACCGGGGAGGCAGCAGTGACCGCCGCCATGGGCCGGCGCGGGCTGCTCACCCGGTTGCTCCCCGACGACGTGATGGTCAGTGAGCTGTTCACCGACCCACCGGACGTCGCACTGTTCCCGCAGGAGGCCGAGGTTGTGGCCGGCGCCGTCGAGGCACGACGGCGGGAGTTCGCGACCGTACGGCGGTGCGCGCGCATCGCGCTGGCCCGGCTCGGCGTGGCACCCGGGCCGATCCTGCCCGCCCGGGAAGGTCCGCCGTGGGCGCACCGCGCGCCGAAGTGGCCCGACGGCGTGGTCGGAAGCATGACGCACTGCGACGGATACCGCGCCGCGGCGGTGGCCCGGCGTTCGGCGGTCGCCTCGGTGGGCGTGGACGCCGAACCGAACGCCCCCGTGCCCGACGGCGTGGCGGAACTGGTGGTGCTGCCCGAGGAACGCGGCATCCTCGAACGGCTCGCCGCGGCCGAACCCGGGATCGCCTGGGACAGGCTGCTGTTCAGCGCCAAGGAGAGCGTCTACAAGGCTTGGTACCCGCTGACCGGCCGCTGGCTGGACTTCAGCGAGTGCGTGATCGAGCCCGACCCGGACCGGGGAACCTTCACAGGAACCCTCAAGGTCCCCGGCCCGGTCGTCTCCGGGGAGCGGATCGACCGCTTCGAGGGACGGTGGCACAGCTTGGCCGGTGAGGGCCCCGGCCACCTGGCCACCGCGGTCGTCGTCCGCGGGCGAGGTCCGCTCTCCTGACGCTGCGCTCCGGCTCCGACCCCTGACGGGGCGGTGCCGGGTGTCAGCCGACGTATGCCGGCGGCTGGCGGTCCTTCCACGGCACGGCCTGCTCCAACTGCGCGGCCACCTGGAGCAGAAGGTCCTCCCGGCCATGCGCCGCGACGAGCTGCACCCCGATGGGCAGACCCTCCACGCTCTGGCCGAGAGGCAGACTGACGGCCGGATTCCCCGACACGTTGAACGTGGCGGTGAACGGCCCGTGCGTGAAGATGCGGCTCAGCCAGGAGCGCACCGAATGGTGTGGATCGTCGTAGTTCAGGGTGCCGTGCGGAGCGGGCAGCCGGGCCAGCGTCGGCGTGACCAGCAGGTCGTACTCCTGGAAGAACCGGCCCACGGACCGGGTCACCCGGTGCTGGGCCTCCATCGCCTTCATGACGTCCAGCACAGTGAACGCTTCGGTCTCGGCGAGCACACGACGCGACACTGCTTCCAGTGACGAGGCGTCGGGCCGGCGGGGCGCGCCCCTCAGTACCGCGCCGCCTGTGGTGACGGCGGTGAGCATGGCGGCCTCGACGACCGCTTCGCCATCGACGTCCAACCCTGTCTCGGTCACCGTGTGGCCGATCCACTCCAGCACCTTGCCGACGGTCACCGTGGTCTCCGCCACCTGCGCGTCCACCGACCCGCCCGTCCACGCCGAGGTGGTGAGTGCCACCCGCAGCCGCCCCGGATCGGTACGGATGGCCTCGGCGTACGGGCGCACCGGCGGCGGCGCCTGGTACTTGTCGCCGATCGCGGGCGCGCAGACCGCGTCCAGCAGTTGCGCCGTGTCCCGCACGGTACGGGTCACCGCGAACTCCACAAGTTGCCCGAAGGCGACCTCACCGTTCAGCGGCCCGCAGGGGGTGCGCCCGAGACCCGGCTTGAGGCCGACGAGACCGCAGGAGGACGCCGGGACACGAATGGAGCCGCCCGCGTCGTTGGCGTGCGCCAGCGGTACCGCGCCCGCGGCGACGAGCGCGGCCGCGCCACCGCTCGACCCACCCACGCCGCGCTCGAGGTCCCAGGGATTGCGGGTGGGGCCGTAGCGCACCGACTCGGTCGCGAAGCTCAGCCCGAACTCCGGTGCGGTGCTCTGCCCGAGTGCCGCCAGACCCGCGGTACGGAACCGGGCCATCAGGTCGTGGTCGACCACCGCGTAGGCGCCGTCGATGCTGCGGCTGCCGAGTGTGAACGGCACCCCCTGGGCGAAGGGGCCGCTGTCCTTGATGACGAAGGGGACCCCGCCCAGCGGCCCGCCGGGCTCATGGGCCAGGGACGGGACGAACAACGGCCGGGTCAGCGCGTTGAGATCGGCGCCGGCCCGTTCCAGCGCAAGCCGTGCCGCCTGCTCCACCTCGGCCGCGCTCACCTCCCCGTCCCGGATCAGCTCCCGCAGGCCGACCGCGTCGAAGGACGCGTACTCGTGGAGTTCCAGTTGTCCCAGCTCCTTGCCCTCGTTGCCGACGCGTGGTCAGCGCCGCGTCGTCGCGGCCTCTATGTGCCTGGTGATCTCCCCCACGACGCTCTCCGCATGGGCACTGACGAAGAAGTGCCCGCCGGTGAAGACCCGGATGCGGAACGGGGCGACCGTGTGCTGCGCCCACGCCCTGGCCTCAGCCACGTCCACCAAGGGGTCGTCGTCGGCCGTCAAGGCGATGACCGGGCAGTTCAGCGGAGGCCCCGGTTCGTAGCGGTACGTTTCGACGGCACGGTAGTCGCTGCGCATGGCCGGCAGGACCATGCGCAGGATCGCCTCGTCGTCGAGCACCTCCGCGTCGGTGCCGCTCAGCCGCCGCAATTCCCTGATGAGCCCGTCGTCGTCGAGCAGATGGACCTGCTCGCCGCGATGGCGCGAGGGCGCCCTGCGCCCGGACGCGAACAGCCCCAGCGGCACGGTCCCCCGGGCTTCGAGCCGCCGCGCGACCTCGAAGGCTATCGTCGCTCCCATGCTGTGGCCGAACAGGGTCAGCGGCCGGTCCGCCCAGTGCACGAGCTCCTCGGTGATCCGGTCAGCCAGGGTCGGAATGTCGTCTACGTGCGGCTCGTACATGCGGTCCTGCCGGCCCGGGTACTGCACCGCCAGAACGTCGACGCCGGGGGACACCGCCCGGGAGACGGGGAAGTAGAACGTGGCCGACCCACCGGCGTGCGGGAAGCAGACCAGGCGGGTGTCTGCCTCCGGCGCCGGGTGGAACCGGCGGATCCAGCCGCTGCTCATGGGCGGTAGAGCCACAGTTCTTACCCTTCGTCGTACAAGCCCTTACTGGAGCAATGGCTACCCTAACCTCGCCGTTTCGCCCGGGTACGGCGGCTGTCGCGGCGGAAACGCGAAAGTGCCTTCCTGACCTGGGACGATGAACCTCGCTGAGGGGTTCTGTCGGTCCAGGCGGAGGGCACTTTCCACGAGACCGCCCTTGCCTCGCCGGCTTCTGCTCGCGCACAGGCCCGGGAAATCGCCTGGCTGCAGGCCGCCGAACACGGTGAGGGCACATCCGCAGTCCGCACCGCGGGGCGCTTGCTGCCCGGTCCGTTCCTGGACCTCGATGCCACGCTGATCGCATGCCGCTCCGAGAAAGCGCAGGCCGCCCCCACCTGCAGGGCGGATCCGGGGTCACCCGCTGCTGTGCCTCCTCGCCAACACCGGCGAGACGCTGTCCGGCGGGCTGCGGCCGGAAATAATACCGGCGCGGGTGTGCGTCCGGGACGGCCTCTCCCGGCCCGGACGCGCACACGCAGGTGATGGAGGCGCCGGGTGGGGTGTGGGGAGATACGACGCTGTGCCGGAGCAGCGAACGCGGCCTGAGAGAGTAGGGGGCATGGACATCGAGCGTAGGAACAACGTCACTGTGACCGGTAACCCGCAGGGGCCCACCGTGGTGCTGGCTCACGGGTTCGGCTGTGACCAGAACATGTGGCGGCTGACGATGCCTGCCCTGTTGGAGGACTACCGGGTGGTGTTGTTCGACTACGTGGGTTCGGGCCGTTCGGATCTGTCCGCGTTCTCGGAGCAGCGCTATTCCTCCCTGGGCGGTTACGCTCGGGACGTGGTGGAGGTGTGCGAAGCGCTCGACCTGCGCGATGCGGTCTTCGTGGGGCACTCGGTCAGCGCGATGATCGGAGTGCTCGCCGCAGGTATGGCTCCGGAGCGCATCGGGGCCCTGGTGATGGTCGCGCCGTCTCCGAGGTACATCGACGACGAGGGTTACCGGGGCGGGTTCAGCGCACAGGACATCGACGAACTGCTGGAGTCCCTGGAGTCGAACTACCTGGGCTGGTCGGCGGCGATGGCCCCCGTGATCATGGGGAACGCGGACCGGCCCGAGCTCGGTGACGAGCTGACGAACAGTTTCTGCGCCACCGACCCGGACATGGCACGTGTCTTCGCCCGAACCACGTTCCTGTCGGATTCGCGGGACGACCTGAAGGGCGTGACAGTGCCGACGCTGGTGCTGGAATGCACCCAGGACGTCATCGCGCCGCGCGAGGTCGGCGCGTTCGTCAACCGGGCGATCCCCGGCTCCACGCTGGTCACTCTCGATGCCACCGGGCACTGTCCGCATCTGTCCGCGCCCGAAGCCACCAACCAGGCGATCACCGACTTCCTGGCCGGCCTGCGGTGATGTGCCGCACCGAGCAGGAACCGGATGACGAGACGACATCGAATGCGATGTTCGCCTCGCTGTTGGAGGACAGCGTCGAGGAACTCTACGAGAGCGCACCCTGCGGATATCTGTCCACGTTGATGGACGGCACCATCGCGAAGATCAACACCACCCTGCTGAACTGGCTCGGCCTGGACCGGGAGACGGTGGTGGGCCGGATGCGGTTCACCGACCTGCTCACCGTGGGCGGCAAGCTGTACCACGAGACGCACTTCGCACCTCTGCTGCGGATGCGGGGCGAGATCGGCGGCATTGCCCTGGAGATCAAACAGGCCGACGGAGACCGGATACCCGTGCTGGTCTCCTCCGTCGTCAAGCAGAGCAGTACCGGTGAGCCGCTGCTGATCCGGGCGACGGTCTTCGACGCCAGGGACCGGCGCGCCTACGAGAAGGAACTCCTGCGGGCACGGAAAGCCGCCGAGGAAGCACGTGAACAGGCAGAGGCGGACCGCGCCCGGCTGCAGGACGCCCTGGCCGTGCTTCAGCAGTCGCTGCTGCCCGCCACCCTGCCCCGGGTACCCGGAGTGGAAACGGCCGCTCACTACCGCACCGCCTCGCCCGACCAGCTCGGCGGCGACTTCTACGACCTCTTCCCCGTCGACGGCCAACGCTTCGCCTTCTTCCTCGGCGACGTGTGCGGCAAGGGGCCCCAGGCAGCCGCGGTCACCTCGCTGACCCGCTACACCCTGCACGCCGCCGCGCTGCACGACCCGGACCCCGTATCCGCCCTGTCCACCCTCAACACCGTGCTCCACGAGCGCTACACCGGCGGCGATCCGCGCTACTGCACCGCCGTCTTCGGCATCCTCGAGCCCGACCCCGCGACCGGACGGACCACCGTCCGCCTCGCCTCGGGCGGCCACCCCCCGGCACTGATCCTGCGCGCCAACGGCACAGCCGACTTCCTGCCCACCCCCGGCGGTCTCCTCGTCGGCATTCTGCCCACCGCGCCCTTCACCACCGCCACCGCCACCCTCGCACCCGGCGACACCCTCCTGCTCTACACCGACGGCCTCACCGAAGCCCGCACCGGCCGGGACCGCACCACCCTGTACGGGGACAAGGCGCTGCGCGCCTTCAGCGCCGACCACGCCGGCCGGCCCCCGCACGCTGTCATCCAGGCGCTGACCGGCCTGCTGGACAGCTTCGGCGACGGCCTCGACGACGACACCGCCCTGCTCGCCCTCGGCGTCCCCGCCGGCGACCCCACGACGAAAACCACCGAATGAGCCAGCTGAAGATCACCGCCCGTAACGCCGCGACGGGTCCCGTACTGGAGATCATCGGCGAACTCGACCACACCACCGCCACCCAGTTGCGCGACCTGCTCACCACGCTCACCCTCCAGCCGGGCCAGCGCCTCATCCTGGACCTGTCCGGCATGGAGTTCTGCGACTCCAGCGGCATCACCGCCCTGATCGTCGCCCGCAACCACGCCCATGCAGCCCACGCGGACATCGCGCTCGCCGCCGTACCCGCACATACGCTGCGCGTCCTGCGTATCGTCGGCCTCGACCAGGTCTTCCGCCTCCACCCCGACAGCCACGCCGCCACCCAGCCCTGAACCTTCGCGGCCCGACGCCGGCATCGCGAACGCTCCGGGCAGAAGAAACACACGAGCACTGACGAGCGACCAGCCCAGCCCAAGAACCCCTGGTCGCCCGTTGGAGGATCCGGGCAGGGACGAGTACGCCCCCGGCCCCGCAGGCGATCCGAAGCATCGGCGCGACCCGTGCTGCGGCCACATCGAAAACGGCCGGCCACGAATGGGCTCAGGCGATCGGCCCCAGCACCAGCGCGACCGCAACAGTGATCACTGCGACAGCAGCACCGCCTCTCGAAGCCCGGACAGTCCCTCCTCGCCGCCCCGGTTCATGCCGGCGGACGTCTCCGGCCACGTGCTGTGCGACCTGTGCAGAGCCACGCACCACGGGCACAACAGCCCCGCGTCCTCCGGCCCGTACGCCTCCGGCAGCCGGGCATGGACCACGTCGCTTTCATCGGCGTCCCTGAGGCTCATGCCTGAGCAACGGCGTGCCAAGCGCAGGTGGTGTCCAGAAGGTCTGCTGTGATGATCTCGCTGTCGGGCTGTGACTCCGGCAGCGCGCGAGTGTCGGCTGCGCAGATGCCCGCCGGCTGCGTCACGGTCGGTGGTGGTGCGCGGTGTGCGGGCACGTCCGGACGGCCCGGGCCGTCCAGCGGCATCACGCAGGGCATCGGACGCCGTGCCGGTGTCCGGTGGGGAGCCGAACCGAAGTCTCGGGCCGGTCCGTATCGCTCCCTGGCCTCCGGGCACTCGACATGAGCAGTCCCACTGGACGCTGAACCTCAGGGACAGCCGGTGGCGTCGCTGCCTTTGGCCGGTTCCACCGGTTCACCCGGTTCCGCCGTGTGTGTAGCGTCATGGAGCAAAAGGTGGGCTCATGGCCGACCGAATTCATGTCAGTGGGCTGATCACACGCTGGGACGTGCGCTGGCGGGCCAAGAAGCCCGAGCCAGGCCGGACAGCGAAGATCACCGACCAGGAGGAGGACCACCATGACCTGGATCACCAGCGGCTTTCGGGCGCTCAGCGGCGAGATGCGCGCACGCCGGCACGGATACTTCGTCGGCTACGGGCAGCAGGACTGACGCCGGGCCGGGCCGGATAGCGCAGAGCACTGCGCAACAGGAGGACAACATACCGAGGGGCATTCAGGGGCATTCAGGTGCTCAGCGGTGAAATGCGCGCTCGCATCAGAGGGTAGGGCGACAGGTGCGGACGCAAAGCCTGAGCAGGCTCTCCGTGCGGAAGGGGGTGCGCAGCCGGTTCCGCGCATCCCTTCCCCTGTCAGATAGGCGGAGGACCTCGTGTTCTTGGACAGGCAGAGCCTATGGCACCACCTTCGGCGCTGGGAGAGCCTGGCGGCGGAGGCCGACGGCCCGTTCAGGCTCCGCTTCGGGACCCTCTTCGTCGCCGATGCGCACGCAGCCCGGGACGTGCTGGTCGATTCGGCTGACAAATACCTGTCGCAGTCCGGGTTCTTCCGCCTCGGACCTGAGCCTCTTTCCCAGACGCTCCGAGCCGAGGCGTCACGCGAGCTCACCAAGGTCCTGGCCCGTCACGATCTCCGCACGTCGTTCGACATCGACTCCGCCCTCCGCGAGGCGGGTGACAACCGCGGCCGCCTGCGGCACCAGGGCTGGGGAGTCCAAGTGGTCCGGCGGTACTTCGCGCCGGTGATAGCACACCGACGCCACAGTGAGATCAACTCACTCGTCGATGCCTACGTGACGTCGAGCATCATCGCCGACGACATCGTCGGTCACACGGTGAGACGCTCCCACCGCTCGGTACCCCGCATCCGGGCCGGGCTCGCCGAACAGCTGGGACGGCTGCCGGCACAGGACACCGACGCACAAGACCTCGTCGACGTGGTGCTGCGCCTCCACGGGGAACTGTCCCCGGCGGATCGCGCGCAGCTGCTGCAGCGACTCGTCCTCTCCACCGTCGGCTTCACCGGAGTAACCCTGGAATGGGTGGTGCTGCTCGGCGTTCAGCACGGGTACAACGGCCCAGCGGTACGACCGGAACACGTCCGCTCCCTGGTCAAGGAGGCTTTACGTCTCTATCCGACGGCGTGGCGTCTGGCCAGGGTGGCCGCCACTGATCACGAGATAGCCGGCGTTCCGGTGCACGAGGGCGAACACGTCCTGATCGGCACGCACGCGCTCCACCGGTCTGCGGCCGTGTGGGAAGACCCGCTCGGCTTCCGTCCCACGCGCTGGGAGAAACCGACCGACGACCAGAGACGGTCCTACCTTCCCTTCGGGAAGGGGGAGGGGATGTGCCCGGCGAACGGATTCGCGGTCAAAGCTCTGGAACACCTCGGCTGCCTCGCCCTTCGCAACTACCGGGGAGACGTACGGCTCCGGAGACGAAAGCCCCACGTCCGCACACTCCTGGCACCGCCGGCGGGCTGGACCCGCCTCACCAAGACATCACAGCCGCAGGACTGACCTCCGGTTCCTCATCACGCGCGGTGCGCCGGGAGCCCGCCTCCAAGGCGACCTGCTGGGTGATCCACTGCGGGCAGCAGGGCATGTGCCAGACCTCCCTGGGCAGTCCGACGCTGACGCAGATGTTGACCGGGTCGACCCGGGCCGGGGTACACGTTCCGCTCGGCCTTCGGTGTCTCGCTCATCGCGGTACTCCCCTTTTCCGCTGGGAAGGGCAGAGCCTGCCATGGTCGATCCCCCGGCTGACCGGAGCTTTCCGCAACACCGAGTCCGAGGCGGCAGCCATGTTCATGGCTCCGACAACACGGAGGGGTGCCGCCGGACCGGCCGATCACGGTACAGGGGCTCCTCGGACTGGCGGGGACAGGCACCCGGCGAACTCCCCGGCCCCCTGACCCGCCGACCACCGCAACGGCCTCGTTTCCCGCAACTGCTCAGCGTCGTCTGCCACCGGGCGCCACTGAGCTACTCGCCACTCCCGCCACCCCTCCTTCGCGGCATCACGCCTGGGCCGGGGCCGCCGCCTCCTGCGAGCTGCGCCGGCCGACTTGAGCTCTGACATCCGATATCGGGCGATGTGTCGAACTCGGCCGCACGGTTCGGTATCCGGCGGGCGCCGAGGTGGTCTTCGTCCGAGCGCGCGCTCCGCCCAGGGGTACGCGCGTCCGGCACGAAGGCCGTGAGGATGGGCCTTGGCCTGGTCAAGGCCCCGAGCGGGTCTGTCCCGCCCCTCGCGAGACCGCCGGTGCCACCGAGGGGCGAAATCAGGCCAGGCCCTCGGTGCGTGGCGGAAACGTGTCCAAGATCACGGGGAAATTTCAAGATCAATCCCAACTACCGGTTATGCTTGCTTTGTTCGCTTGTTCCTGCAAACCTCCCCTCAGTTCATGGCCGGGTTCCGTCGGAGTTCCGGCTCGTCACATCGGTGACAGAGGGCGTGGGGCGGGAAAGGTGAGCCGCCCGGCACTTGGCCTCGGGCCCGCTCGCGCGGATCAATCGGTACAGCCTTCAGGGGCGAGAAAGACGGTCGTTCGGCCACTGTGAAGTGCCGGGCGTGGGGGGCGGGTCGGACTCATTCATGCTCAAGAAACGCAATGGCGCCGTCCGTAGCGCTCGCCTCTCCGATATGCCTCGGCTCATGGAGCTGGAAAGCCTTTGCTGGTCCGAGGACCTTCGCATATCCGAACAGGTCATCAGGCAGCGCCTTTTCGCTCACCCCGTGGGGCAGTTCGTCGTCGAGTCCGAAGGTGTCGTCCGGGGGGTCGTCTACTCCCAGCGCATCGGCAATGCGGACGACTTGCTCTCCGTTCGATTCGATACGGCGGACCGGCTTCACCGCCCCGACGGCGCGGTCGCGCATGTGCTCTCGCTGAACATCGATCCCCGCGAGCAGGGCTCGGGATTCGGCGACATGCTGCTGGAACACCTGCTGACGTGGTGTCATGAGGCCGGGGGCACCGAGGTGGCGGTGGGAGTGACACGGTGCCGCGACTTCAAGCGGTATCCGGAGTTCGAATTGCATGAGTACATTCGGACGACGAACGAGCAAGGACGTTGTCTCGACACCGTATTGCGTATGCATCAGCTGCACGGGGCAGAGATTCGCTGCCTCATTCCAGGGTATCGCCCCGGTGATCTCGTCAATGGAGGAAACGGCGTCCTCGTGGCCTACGATCTCCCTCGCCGTCGGGAGCGAGTTCGGCAGCTTTCACCGGATGCCTCGGCACTGTCCGTCGATATCCCCGAAACCGGTCAACTGCACCGCGAGATGCTGGATTTCATCGACGAAATACTCGGTGGCTCCGACGGGTACGAGGGAATCGCGAACCCGCTGGAGAGCCCGCTTTTCGAGCTGGGACTCGATTCCGCAGGTCTGCTTGATCTCCAGGACAGGATAGAGACCCGGTTCGGCGTTCAGCTCGAACCACTCTTCTTCTTCGAGCACAACACCGGCGCACGGATCATTTCGTACCTCGACGGCCTCAGGGGAGAGGAATCGAGCCGCACGCCGGACATACCGCGGCCGATCCGAACCGGGCCGGTCGCCGAGCCCGAGGAACCCGGGAACCCCGCCGAGCCCCGTCACCCTGCCGGACCTGCCGCTCGTGCCGGGTCCGCCGACCGGGGCGGGCGCCCTGCCGGGGGCGAAGACGCCGACCGGGACAAGGCCGTGACTCGTCCCGCGGCCGTGGGACAGCACGATGACCGCGATATCGCGATCATCGGCATGGCCTGCCGGCTGCCCGGCGGCATCGAGGACCCCACCGCGCTGTGGCAGCTCCTCGAAGAAGAGCGCTGCGCGGTCGGGACGCTGCCCGACGGACGCTGGCGGTGGCCCGAAGGCATCGGCCCCGACACCCACCCCGGGATCGACCGCGGCGGATTCGTCGCCGACGCGGGATCCTTCGAGGCGCCCCTCTTCCGCATCACGCCCTACGAAGGGCAGCGCATGGACCCGCAGCAGCGCTGGATGCTGGAACTGGCCTGGGCGTGCCTGGAGGACGCCGGATATCCGGCGGGCGCGGTCGCCGGCGCGCAGATGGGCGTCTTCGTCGGTGCCAGCGGGTCGGACTACCAGCGGACCATGGACACGGACCGGCTCCCCGTACGGGCGCACAGCGGGCTGGCGACCTCCATGGCGATCATCGCCAACCGCGTCTCGTACTTCTACGACCTGCGCGGCCCGAGCGTCCAGCTGGACACCGCGTGCTCCAGCTCCCTGGTGGCCGTGCACTCGGCAGTGCGCGCCCTGCGCGCGGGGGAGTGCACCGCAGCCCTGGTCGGTGGCGTCAACCTCCTGTGCCACCCGGCCGACAGCATCGCCTACCACCAGGCGGGCATGCTGTCGCCCGACGGCCTGTGCAAGACCTTCGACGAGTCGGCGAACGGCTATGTGCGCTCGGAGGGCGGCGCCGTCCTGCTGCTGAAGCCGCTGGCGGCGGCGCTCGAGGACGGCGACCATGTGCACGCCGTCATCAAGGGCAGCGCCACCAACCACGGTGGCCGGGCGGGCGGCCTGACCGTGCCCAGTGCGTCCATGCAGGCGAGCCTGGTCCGGGCGGCGCTCGCCGACGCCGGGGTGGCCGCCTCCGACGTCAGCTACGTCGAGGCGCACGGCACCGGCACGGCGCTCGGCGATCCCATCGAGGTCCAGGGGCTCGCCCGGGCCTTCGAGGGGAGCGAGGCACCATGCGCCATCGGATCGGTGAAGACGAACCTGGGGCACCTGGAAGCCGCCGCGGGCATCACCGGACTGATGAAGATCGTGCTGTCCATGCGGCATCACAAGCTCCCCGCCTCGCTCCACTTCTCGCGGCTCAATCCGAAGATCACCCTGGAGGGCACGCCGTTCTCCGTCGCACAACGGCTCGCGGACTGGGAACTCGACGGCCGCCCCGCCCGTCTCGCCGGGGTCAGCAGCTTCGGCTCGGGCGGCAGCAACGCCCATGTGATCGTCGCGCAGGCCCCCGCCCGTGAGAAGGCAGCCGGGCATGGCGAACCGGCCTCGGCCGAACGGATTCCGTCCGTGGTCGTGCTGTCCGCGGAGACCGAGCCGCAGCTCGTACGCCAGGCGGAGCTCCTGCTCGCTCATCTGCGGTGCGAACGGCCGACCGACGCCGGTCTCAGGGACCTCGCTTACACGACGCAGGTGGGCCGCGAGGCCCTGAGCGAGCGTCTCGGTCTGCTGCCGACGGATGTCGCTTCGCTCGAAAGTCTTCTGGGAGCCTTCGTATCGGGTGACACGCTCCCGCCCGCCGCCCTTCGGGGACGTGCGAAGAGGAACGGCGCGACGCCCCCGGTCATCGGCTCTGAGGGCTCGGAAGGCTCTGTGGGCTCGGACCGCTCACCCGGCGAGGTGCTGGCCGCGTGGGTGCGGGGCGCGAAGGTCGACTGGGAAGCGCTCCACCAGGGCGTCGAGCGCCCTCGACGCATTCCGCTGCCCACCCACGCCTTCGTGAAGAAACGTTACTGGCTCGAGCGCGCCGCGGCCGTGGAAGCGCCGGAGCGCGAGCGGCGGCACCCGCTGCTCCAGCGCGAAGCCGCGGCAGGCGGTACGGACCTCGCCGCCTTCGGTTCGACGTTCACCCCGCGGGATCCCTTCCTGCGTGACCACCGCGTGGGCGGCGAGCCGGTGCTGCCGGCCGTCGCGTACCTGGAGATGGCACGCGAGGCCCTCGACCGTACGCTGTCGGCGGCCCCGGGCGGGGCCTTCGCGCTGTGCCTGGAGAACGTCGTGTGGACCCGGCCCATCGTCGTGCGGGACGAGGGGCGGACGGTCCACACCGTCCTGACGGGCGGCGCGGGTAGCGCCGGGGACGGCTCGGGGACCGAGGCCGACGTGGCAGACCGGGTGTCGTACGAGATCCGCACCGACCCCTTCTCCGAGGGGGCGCACGCGGTGCACTCGCGAGGCGTCGGGTCACGTCGGCGCGCCACCCCGTCGGCTCCGCTCCCGATCGAGGAACTGAAGTCCCGCATGCGCGCGGCAGTCCTCGAAGCCGACGACTTCTACGCGGCGTTGCGCGCCGCCGGGCTCGACTACGGCGACACCCACCGCGCCGTACGGTCGGTTCACCTGGGAGAAGGCGAGCTGCTGGCCTTCCTGACCCTGCCCGCGGGCGCCGCCCCCACCATGGGGGACTACGTACTGCACCCCAGCGTGCTCGACGGCGCGCTGCAGGCGGCCTTCGCACCGGAGCTCCACGCCGCCGCAGGGCCCTGGAGTGCGCCCCTGCCCTTCGCCCTGGACCGTCTCGACGTGTTCGCGAACACGCCGGTATCCGCATACGTCTGGATACGTGAGGTCCCGGGCGCATCGAGCCAGGTGCGGCGGCGGGACCTCGACCTCTGCGACGAACAGGGAAGGATCTTCGCGTCACTGCGGGGCTACTCCATGCGGAAGAACACGGAACCGGCCGAGACGGCCGCCACAGGAGAAGTGACGCTGTTCCGGCCCGTATGGCGCGAACAGCCCGTCGTCACGGGCACACCGACCCCGGACGCGGATCCCGGCCACACCGCGCGGCTGGTCCTCGCCTGCGGCTTCGAGGACCGGCTGGATGAACTGCGTGCCCTGGCACCGCACCTGTCGTTCGTGGAACCGCCCGAGGAGACGGGGCCCGCCGCCCCCGTCCGGGTCACGGTCGCGGAGTGGGCGGTCGAACTGCTCCGCACGGTCAAGGGACTCCTGCTCGGCAGGCCCACGGGCTCCGTGCTCCTTCAGGTGCTGACGCCCTCGCACGGTGAGGGAGCGGCGCACCAGGCGCTGTCCGGCCTGCTGAGGACGGCGCGACTGGAGAACCCCGCCCTGGTCGGGCAGGTCATCGCGGTACCCGCCGATTCCCCGGCCCCGTATCTGGTCGCGAAGCTGGAGGAGGACGCCCGCTCGCCCGAGGACCACCGGATCAGCCATGCCGAGGGTGCCCGCCGTACCGTCCTCGGCTGGGAGCCCCTTCCCGAGGCCGATGCTTCCGGAGACACCGGGGCCGAGGGCCCGGTGACACCCCGGCCGGTGCGGTGGCGAGCCGGCGGCGTGTACCTCATCACCGGTGGGGCGGGCGGTCTGGGGCCGGTCTTCGCCGAGGAGATCGCCCGGCGGGCGAAGGGCGCTGTGATCTGCCTGACCGGCCGGTCCCCGCTGAGCCCGGAGAAGCACGCCGTGCTGGCCGCACTGCGTGCCGAGGGCGCCGAGGCGGAGTACCACGTCCTGGACGCGGCCGACGGGCCGGCCACCGGGAGACTCGTGGGCGAACTGGTGCGGCGCCACGGTGCGCTGCGCGGCGTGATCCACGCCGCGGGCGTGATCCGGGACAACTTCCTGACGAAGAAGCCGGTGGCGGAGTTCCGCCGTGTCTTGGCGCCGAAGCTCGACGGCTGCCGCAATCTCGACGAGGCGACCAAGGACGCCGACCTGGACTTCTTCGTACTGTTCTCGTCCATCACGGGCGCGGCCGGAAACGTCGGGCAGAGCGACTACGCCGTGGCCAACGCCTTCCTCGACGAGTTCGCGCGGCAGCGTGGCGCACTGGTCGACGCAGGCCGGCGCAGCGGTCGTACGGTGGCCATCGGGTGGCCGCTGTGGCACAGCGGGGGGATGGGGGCCGACGAGGCCACCCGCCGGGCGCTGCGGGTGCGCAGCGGACTGCTGCCCATGACGACCGAGGCCGGTGTCGCGGCCTTCCACCGTGCGCTCATCAGTGGTGAGACCCATGTGGTCGTAGGAGCGGGGGAGGAGGCGCGCCTCCAAGCCCTTCTGAACGGGGACGAGGAGCGCGGCCGATCGGACAGGCCCGCCGCCCATCCGCCCGCCGCGCCGGTCGCCGGTGCGCCCACCGCGTCCAGTGCTCCCGCAGCGACGACCGCCGAATCCAGTGCCGCCGGCGCGGGTGAGGCCGACGGTGTGAATGCTGCCGGGGACGACCGTGCGCTCGAAGCGCGGACGGTGCGCCTCCTCAAGGAGGAACTGTCGCGCATCACCCAGCTGCCGCTCGCCGAGCTGGAAGAGGACGAGCCGCTCGGTTCGTACGGCATGGACTCGATACTGGCGACCGAGCTGACGGCCGGGCTGGAGACGACGTTCGGCTCACTGTCCAAGACGCTTCTCTTCGAGTACCACACCCTCGCCGAGCTGGGCGCCTACTTCGTGGCCGGCCACCGAGCCACCTTGGACACCCTGTTCGCCCGGACCGGAGCACCGGCCGCTCCGCCCGCCGCCGAAACCGCCGTGCCTTCCGCCCCCGTGTCCCCTGCCGACGCCGTTCGGGAGGTCGCCCACGGCGCCGGGACGCAGCGGTCCGCACCGCTGGACATCGCGATCATCGGTCTCTCCGGCCGCTATCCCGAATCGCGCGACCTGAGGGAGTACTGGCAGAACCTGCGGGACGGACGCGACTGTGTCGTCGAGGTCCCGGAGGACCGCTGGGACTGGCGCGCGTACTACTCCGAGGACCGCACGCGGCCCGGCCGCCACTACAGCAGGTGGGGCGGGTTCATCGCCGAGGTCGACCGGTTCGACCCGCTGTTCTTCAACATATCGCCGCACGAGGCGGACTACCTCGACCCCCAGGAGCGGTTGTTCCTGGAGCATGCCTGGACGGCGATGGAAGACGCCGGCTACACCCGGGAGCGGCTGCGGCGCACCGACGGTGAGGCCGGCGACGGCCAGGTCGGCGTGTACGCCGGAGTGATGTGGGGGCAGTACCAGCTGTTGTTCCCCGGCGGGGACGCCATCCGTGGAAACCCGAACGCGATCGGCAGCAGCTACGCCAGCGTCGCGAACCGCGTCTCCTTCGTGATGAACCTGCACGGCCCCAGCATGACCGTGGACACCATGTGCTCCAGCTCGCTCACCGCGGTGGAACTGGCCTGCCGGGACCTCCACCAGGGCCGCACCAAAATGGCCTTCGCGGGCGGGGTGAACGTGACGGTCCACCCGAACAAGTACCTGGCCCTGAGCACCGGGCAGTTCATTTCCGGCAAGGGGCACTGCGAGAGCTTCGGCGTCGGTGGGGACGGCTACATCCCCGGTGAGGGTGTCGGTGTCGTCCTGCTGAAGCCGCTGCACGACGCCGAACGCGACGGCGACCACATCTACGGTGTCATCAAGGGCAGCGGCATGTCGCACGGCGGCCGCACCAACGGCTACACGGTGCCGAACCCGCGCGCGCAGCAGGCCGCGATCCACGGTGCGCTGCGCGAGGCCGGGGTCGACCCGAGGACTGTCAGCTACGTCGAGGCGCACGGCACCGGAACCAAGCTCGGCGACCCCATCGAGATCACCGGACTGAGCCAGGCGTTCAGGACCGCATCCGTCCCTGGCGTTCCCGCCACCGCCGCCACCGGCGACAGCCAGTACTGCTACCTCGGTTCCGCGAAGTCCAACATCGGACACTGCGAGAGCGCCGCCGGGATCGCGGGGCTCACCAAGGTGCTGCTCCAGCTTCAGCACGGCCGGATCGCGCCGTCGCTGCACTCCGCGACGCTGAACCCCGACATCGACTTCACCCGTACCCCGTTCGTCGTCAACCAGGAACTGCGCGACTGGGAGCGCCCGGTCGTCGACGGCCGTACCCACCCGAGGATCGCCGGCATCTCCTCGTTCGGCGCCGGCGGCTCGAACGCGCACCTGGTGGTGGCCGAGCACGTGGATCTGCGTCCCGCACCGCCGACGGCGACGCGGACACCGCTGATCTTCCCGCTCTCCGCCAAGAACGAGGAGCGGCTGCGGGCGTACGCGGTCGAACTGCTGCGCTTCGCCCGCGAGGCGGACGCGGCCGGCTCCCCGAGGACCACCCCGGCGGACCTGGCCCACACCCTGCAGGCGGGGCGCGAGGCGATGGACGAGCGGCTCGGTGTGATCGCCGACTCGTTCGCGGCGCTCGCCGGGAAGCTGGAGCGGTACCTGGCGGGCGAGGACGGCGTCGAAGACCTGTACCGGGGCAACGCCAAGCGGGACAGGCAGGCCCTCTCGTTCCTCCCCGCCGAAGAGCTCGCGGAGACCCTCGACAAGCTGGTGCGGCGTGGCAAGTCGGCCGAGCTCCTCGAGCTGTGGGTGCGCGGAGCGACGCCCGACTGGCAGCGACTGCACACCCGTACGACCCCCGCCCCCCGCATGATCAGTGCGCCGACCTACCCGTTCGCCCGTGAACGGCACTGGATACCGGAGACGGCACGGACGACCGAGGCAGGGCCGGAGGCCCGGGCCGATTCTGCGAACGACACCCGGCCCGGGGCCACGACCGTGCGCACGACCGGGGCCGCTACCGACACCGGTCCCTCGACCGGGCTCGAACCCCCGACCCGCGCGGCCCTGTTCCTGACCAAGCGGTGGCGGCCGGCCCCGACGGGTACGGCACGGACGCGGCACACCGCCGTCGTCGTCCTGCACGACCGGTCCACCCGGCGTCTCGCCGAAGCCCTCTCGGCACTGTTCGACGACGCGACACTGCTGGAGGCCGTCCCGGGCGCCGAGACGGTGCTCGCCCGGCGCATCGACAGGTGTTCGGCCTGGATCGACCTCACCGGCATGGCGGCGGGCACCGACGGTGACGGAACCCCTGGGGCGGACGCGGTCGATGGGATCAGCGATCACCAGCCGTCCGGCCGGGCACTGGAGCTGCTGCAGAGCGCCCTCGACGCCAAGGCGTCCCGGGACATCCGTCTGCTGTACGTGACCCAGGGCCTGGAGACACCGGACGTGTCCGCTCCCGTCCGGACGCACGCACCGGCGCCGGCGTCCGGGTCCGACGGTGAGCGGGTGAACCTGGCCGGTGCCGCGCGTGCCGCGCTCTACCGGTTGCTCCAGAGCGAGTACCGCGGCCTCACCTCGTGCCACGCCGACCTGGATCCCGCCGTGCGCGAGGACGCCGAACTCGCGGCGGTCATCCACCGCGAACTCGGCGACGGGAGCGGTGAGGCCGAGGTCTGCTACCGCGCGGGAGTACGGCACGCCCCGGTGCTCGAAGAGAGCGCGCCGGTCGCGGCGCGAACCGCCCGGCCCGTCTTCGCCGACGACGAGGTCCTCCTCGTGACGGGCGGAACGCGCGGCCTGGGCCTGTTGTGCGCACGGCATCTGGTCGAGCACTACGGTGTACGCCGACTGGTCCTGACGGGCCGTGAAGCCCTCCCCCCGCGTGCCCGGTGGACCGATGCCGACACCTGCCCGCCTTCGGTACGCGAGAAGATCGACGCCGTCCTGGCGCTGGAGGCGCGTGGCGTCGAGGTGCGCGTCCTCGCGCTGCCGCTGGACCGCGCCGACGAGGTGGCAGCGGGCATCGCGACGATCGAGGCGACGCTGGGGCGTGTCACCGGTGTCATCCACGCCGCCGGGCTGGTCGACACCCGTAACCCCGCGTTCGTCCGCAAGCCCGTCCCGGACATCGCCCGCGTCGTCTCCCCGAAGATCGAGGGCACCCGGAACCTGCTGGCCGCCCTCGACGCGCGGTCGCTGAGGTTCGCCGTCCTCTTCTCGTCGGTCTCCGGGGTCGTCCCCACGCTGGGCGTGGGCCAGAGCGACTACGCGATGGGCAACGCCTTCATGGACTACTTCGCGCGGGCGCACGCCGCCGACCTGCCGATCACCAGCGTCCAGTGGCCGAGTTGGCAGGAGGCCGGCTTCGGCGAGGTGACGAACCAGGCGTACACCGACACGGGGCTCCTGAGCATCACGAACGCCGAGGGCCTGGCGTTCCTGGACGAGATCCTGGCCGTGCGGCGAGGTCCGGTCGTCATGCCGGTTCGGGTCGACGCCGGACTCTTCGACCCGGGTGCGTTGCTGGCCGCGCGCCCGGCGGCGCCCGCCGTCCCCGCACTCCGGACGCCTGCCGCCGCCGGGGCGACGGCACCGGTGACCGCGTCCGCGCCGGCGGCCGCCCCCGCGCCCACTGCCGACGGACCCCTCGTGAGGCGGCTCACCGACTACCTCGGCGGTACGTTCGAAGGCCAGCTCAAGCTCAAGCCGGGCCAGCTGGACGCCGAGACCTCGTACGCGGACTACGGCGCCGACTCCATTCTGCTGGCGCAGGTCCTGCAACAGATCCGTGAGCGTCTCGATGTCCGGCTCGACCCGTCGACGCTCCTGGAGTACCCGACCCTGAGCGAACTCGCGACGTGGCTGCTGAACACGTACCCGACGGAGATCGCCGCGCGGCTCGGTGACGAGCCGCAGCGCGCCCGCCCGGACAAGGAGACGGCGGAGGACGTGGGCGGGAAGCGGTCCGGCGCCCCGGAAGACGGGCCGCCTGCCGCATCACCTGCCCCGGCCGAACCCGCTGCCCGGACCGCACCGGCTTCCCGCCCGGCCGTGGCGGTCGCCGAGGACGCGGGCGACGGTGGGCGCGGCACGGCCGTCGCCGTCATCGGCATGGCCTGCCGGCTGCCCGGCGCACCCGATGTCGACGCCTACTGGGACCTGCTCTCCCAGGGCCGCTCCGCCGTCCGTGAGGTCCCCACGAGCCGCTGGGGACGTCCCACCGGCTTCCACGCCGGACTGATCGACGACGTGTTCGGCTTCGATCCCGGCTACTTCATGCTGCACGCCGAGGACGCCCGCGCCATGGACCCCCAGGCCCTGGTGCTGCTGGAGGAGAGCCTCAAGGCCGTCCACCACGCCGGGTACCGGCTCGGGGAGTTGGACGGCACCCGTACGGGTGTGTACGTCGGCGCCCGCAGCCGCAGCCGGACCGACGACGCCCTCGTCGGCGAGGCGCGCAACCCGATCATGGCCGTCGGACAGAACTACCTGGCCGCCAATGTCTCCCAGTTCTTCAACTGGCACGGCCCCGCCATGGTCGTGGACACGGCCTGCTCGTCCTCGCTGGTGGCGATGAAGGTCGCCACCGACGCGCTGGCGGCGGGCTCGATCGACCTGGCCCTGGTCGCGGGCGTCAGCCTGCTGGCCGACCCCTCCGCCCACGAGCTGTTCCGCCGCCGTGGCCTGCTCCGGGAGGACGGGGAGTTCCACATCTTCGACCGCAGGGCCGGCGGCGTCGTGCTGGGCGAGGGCGCGGGCGTCGTCGTCCTCAAACCGCTGGCCCAGGCCGAGCGGGACGGCGACACGGTGTACACCGTGGTCGAAGGCGTGGCCGTCAACAACGACGGCCGGACCGCCGGACCGGCGACCCCCAACCTGGCTGCCCAGAAGGAGGTCATGCGGGAAGCGCTCCGTCAGGCCGGCTGCCGACCGGACCAGGTCGCCCACCTGGACGTCAACGGCTCCGGCTCTGAGATGACCGACCTCCTCGAACTCAAGGCCGTCGAGGCGGTCTACGGACAGGACCGGACCGGACCTCTGCGTCTCGGCTCGATGAAGCCCAACATCGGGCACCCGCTCTGCGCCGAAGGCATCGCCGCCTTCATCAAGGTGGCGCTCATGGTCCACCACCAACGCACGGTGCCGTTCCTGTCCGGAGTCCGGCCCCTGGAGCACTACGCGCTCGACCCCGCCCGCCTCGACTTCCCGAGGCACGCCGGTGCGACGGACCTGCCGTACGCGGCACTGAGCAGCTTCGCCGACGGCGGCACCAACGGCCACGTCGTCGTGGGACACCACGTGCCCCGCCTTCCGGTGCGGCGCCGCCCGGTCGGGCTCCCCGAGCTCAACCGGACCGACGTGCGCACCGGTGAACGCGTCGGTGCCGCCGCCTCGCCGATGGTGTGGACACGGCGCATCGACGCCCGGGACGCCGTCCTGGACGGCCACCGTGTCTACGGGCGGCGACTGCTGCCCGGGCTGGCGTGGATCGACCTGCTGTACGGCTGTTTCGCGGAGGTGACGACGGGGCTTGCGCACCGCGAACTCTCCCTCCGGGACGTGACCATCTACCGGCCGCTGGCCGTGGACGCCGACGGTGCCGTGGAGATCCGCGTCGAGGCGCGCGCCGAGACCCCGGACACCTGGCGCATCACGGTGACCGACGCCCCGGCGCAGGACCCCCGCGCCGGGGCGGTGGCGACGCCGTACGTCACCGCCGAGATGCACCGGGTGGCGGGCGAGGCCACGGGCTTCGGGACGAACGTTCCGGGCGAGGTACGGGCCGTGCTGCGCGACCCCGACGGACGGGTGCGCGACCTCGAGGAGATCTACAGGGACTTCCGTGCACAGGAGCTCGTCCATTCCGGCCTGATGAAGGCGGTCGGCGCCGTGTACGCCGGGTCCGACGACATCTGGCTGCGGGTCGCCGTCGACGAACGGGCAGTGAGCCGTGACCGGGGCGAACGGCTGTTCCACCCCGCCCTGATCGACGGCAGCGCGGTGGCGGCCTGCGCGGTGGCCCTCGGCGAGGTGCCGGCGGGCGGTGGCCCGGCGGACGGCGAGCAGCGCCTGTTCCTGCCGCTCCACTACGCCTCGTTCCGGGCCGGCGCCCCGCTGGGCCGTGCCTGTTACACGCGGGTGCGACGCGAGTCGATCGAGCGGCGGGAAGAACTGCTCACCTTCACCATGGAGTTCTTCGACATCGAGGGGCACAGGGTCGGCGAACTGGTGGACCTCACCACGAAGGTGGTGCGCGACGCCGGACATGTCGATCCCGCGCGCCGCGACGACGGGCCGGGAACCGATTCCGCCGCCCGACCCGGAACGGACACCGGGCCCCGCACGGGGACCGAATCCGCCTCCGGGACCGTCGCCGCCCCGGACCGGGCCGGGTCCGCCGACCGGGACGCGGCTCTGCTCCCGTCCGACACGATCAGCGCCGCGGTGACCTCGGTCCTCGCCGCCCGGCTCGGCGTTCCGGCGGACCGGGTGGGCATGCACACGAGTTACTACGCCCTCGGCCTGGACTCCGCCACCCTCCTGGGGACGGCGGGGGAGATCGGGGAGCGGCTCGGGACGAGGCTGTCGCCGACGCTGCTGTTCGAGCACCCGACGGCGGCCGAACTGGTCGCGCATCTCGTACGCCACCACGGTCTGAGCCCGACGAGCCCTGTCCGGTCCACGGAGCCGGTCGCACCGGCGCCGTCCGTGTCATCCGTGGCGTCCGTGTCATCCGTGGCGTCCGTCGCGCCGGCCGCGGGCGACGGGGGGCCGCCCGCCGGTCCGGTGCGTGAGTACGACGAGGGCGACATCGCGATCGTGGGCATGGCCGGCCGGTATCCGAAGGCGGCGAATGTCGCCGAGTTCTGGGAGAACCTCAAGGCCGGACGGGACTGCGTCACCGAGGTGCCCGAGAGCCGGTGGCCGCGCGACACCTTCGAGGGGGAGCGCACGCCGTCCGGACGGAAGATGTCCGCCTGGGGCGGCTTCATCGACGACGTCGACCGCTTCGACGCCGAGTTCTTCGGGATCCCGGCGGACGAGGCGGCCCTCCTCGACCCCCAGGAACGGATGTTCCTGACGGTCTGCTGGGAGGCGATCGAGGACGCCGGGTACACACCCGCCGGTCTCACCGCCTCCGGTGGTGACGGCCCGCGCCGGGCGGTCGGCGTCTTCGCCGGCGTCATGCACAAGGACTACGTGCTGGTCCAGCACGAGGCCGCGCGGCCGGACGGCCGCACCGGGCGGGGGGCCGCTCCGTTGTCACTGAACGCCGCGTCCATCGCCAACCGGGTCTCGCACTTCTGCGACTTCAGCGGCCCCTCGATGGCCGTCGACACCGTGTGCGCCTCCTCGCTCAGCGCCGTGCACCTCGCGGTCGAGAGTGTGCGGCGCGGGGAGTGCGGGGCGGCCCTCGCGGGCGGTGTGAACCTTTCGCTGCACCCGGGCAAGTACCGGACCTACGGGGCGCTGGAACTGCTCGCGAGCGAGGCACCGGCCCGCTCGTTCGGCGCCGGGGGAGACGGCTACGTCTCCGCCGAAGGCGTCGGGGCGGTGCTGCTCAAGCCGCTGGCGTCGGCGCTCGCGGACGGCGACGCGGTCTACGCCGTCATCAAGGGCAGCGCCGTCAACCACTCCGGCCGGACGCCGGGCATCCGCGTGCCCTCAGTCGCCGCCCAGGCCGCCCTCATCGAGGACTGCCTGAACCGCGCGGGCGTCGACCCGGGTTCGCTCGGCTGCCTCGAAGCCCATGGCACGGGCACGGAGATCGGTGACCTGATCGAGGTCCAGGCACTGCGACGCGCGTTCGAGAAGTACACGGACGCCAAGCGCTTCTGCTCGCTGGGATCCGCCAAGTCCGCCATCGGACACGCCGAGGCGGCAGCCGGGATCAGCGGGCTGACCAAGGCGGTGCTCCAGCTTCACCACCGGATGCTGACTCCGTTGGTGCGGGCGGAACGGACCAATCCTTACCTCGGCCTCGACGACTCGCCCTTCCGTCTGCAGACGGAACTGCAGGAGTGGCCGGCGGGCGGCCCCGGCACGCCGCGCCGGGCCGGGGTGAGCGCCTTCGGCGCCACCGGTGCCAACGCGCACATCGTCCTCGAAGAGGCGCCCCCGGTGGCCGGAGCGACGGCACGGGACGTGCGCGAGGGCCGGCCGGCACCCGTGCTCGTACCGCTGTCGGCGACGGACGACGAACGGCTGCGTGCCTACGCTGCCAAGCTGGCGCGCTTCCTGGAGACGGAGGAAGGGGCGGCAGCGGATCCCGCGGCGCTGGCCCACACCCTCCGGACCGGCCGGGTCGCTCTGGCGGAACGCGCCGTGATCCTCGCGTACGGTCTCGAGGAGCTGAGGAGCGCCCTCGACGACATCGCCCGGGGCGCCGACGCCGGTGCCGGGAACGTGTGGCGGGGCCGCGGAGCCGAGCAGCTCCGGGACGCACGGCTCCTGGACGAGGACGACCTGCGCGCGGAACTGGTCGGACGCTGGTCGGCCCAGGGCAAGTGGGACAAGATCGCCGAACTCTGGCTCGGCGGCTACACGGTCGACTGGAGCGCCCTGCACGACACGACGTCACCGCGTCGCCTGCACCTGCCCACTTATCCCTTCGCCGGGCAGCGGCACTGGGTCACCCCCCGCCGCGGCGGGGGACGCGCGTCCGAGCGGACGCCCGCCGTGACCACCGAGGCGATGAGCGGGGCGCCCGTGGGTGTACCGGAGGACGGCGGCGTCCACTGGCGGTTCGTCCCCGAGGACGAGGAACTGCCCGCACCGTCCATGGACACGGCACGCCCCGGGCACACGCCCGAGGAGAAGGCGCGGGGCTTCCTGCGTCAGCTGGTCGCAGCGCGTCTGGGACGGCCGGTCCGCGAGATCGGCACCCACACCGGCCTGATCGCCATGGGGTTGACTTCGCTGGGGGCCGTCGGCCTGACCAGGGACCTGGCCGCCACGGTCGACCCGGGGTTCCTGCCCAGCACCCTGTTCGAGCACGGCACGGTCGCCGAGCTGGCCGCGTACCTGGCCGTGCGGCGCCGTGCGGGACTGTCGCGCCTGGTGGCCGCGAGAACCGAGGGCCGACCGCGGCCCCAGCGGCCCGGGCGGGCGGAAGGCCCGCAGCCGGAAATCCTGGCGGTGCTCGAGCGCCTGCAGACCGGCGCCCTGCACCTGGACGACGCCATCGCGCTCCTCGACACAGGAAGAAACGAGAAGTGAAGCACGAGCTCAACGCCCTCATCGCGGACTACCGGGCGGGCAGGATCAGCAGCAGTGAGGTCGGGGACCTGCTGCGCGAGCTGCGGCACCAGCCACCGCAGGGGCGGCCGGCGCCGTCCGGCTCCGGGGTGCGCACCTACGGGCTCTCCGAGGGGCAGCACGGTCTGTGGGCGCTCCAGCGGGCGTACCCGGACATGGCCGCGTACAACGTGCCGCTGTGCTTCCGCGTCGCCGACCTGGACGTACCGGCCTTCCAGGAGGCATGTCGGGCGTTGGTGGCACGTCATCCGGTGCTCAGCACGGTGATCCACCGGCAGGGGGACACCCCCTGCCAGTCGGTCGACCCCGGTCGAGAGCCCGACTTCGCCCGGGTCGATCTGACAGGCGTCGCCGACGAGGGCGAGGCGCTGGCGGCCGTCCGGCGCGAGAGCAAGAGGCCGTTCGTCATGGACGGCACCTCCGCGGACGGGGAGGGCCTGTTCCGGGTCCGTGTCTTCGACCGCCCGGCGGGCGGGTCGATCGTGCTGATCACCGTCCACCACGTCATCTTCGACGGCAGCTCGGCGAGGCTGCTGATGACCGCGCTGTTCGAGGCGTACGAGGCGCTGCGGGGCGGGGCCGGACCGGCGGCGCCCACGGACCTCGACGCCGGGACCGGCGCGGGCTTCCACGACTTCGTGGCCAAGGAACGGCGGACCCTGGCCGAGCGCGGCGGGGAGCTCCTCCCGTACTGGCGCGACCGGCTCGCCGGACCGCTGCCCGTACTGGACCTGCCGACCGACCGGGCCCACACGGCACTGACGGACCGCTTCGCCGGGGACACCCATGCCGACCGGGTGCCCGCAGAACTCGTCACCCGCATCAGGGAAACGGCCGTCGGCCGGCGCGCCTTCGTCTCGACGGCGATGCTCACCGCCTACGCGGCGACCCTGGCCTCGTACTCCGGCCACTTCGAAGGCTCCGGCCGGGCCGGAGGCCCTGGACACTCCGACAACTCCGGGGAGGCCGCCGCCCGGCGCGAGCTGGTCGTCGGAATGCCGGTGAACGAGCGCGGCGGCGAGGAGTTCGTCGGGGCCATGGGGCTGATGATCAACATGGTGCCGGTCCGCGTCGTGCTCCCGGACGGGGCCACGTTCGGCGAGACCGTCTCCGCCGTGCAGCGCGACGTCGCCGACGACATGCTGCACAGCCACCCCTTCTCCGCACTGGTCCGGGAACTCCCGTCGGACACGCCGCCCGGCCGCTCCCCGGTGTTCCAGACGGCGTTCGTCTTCCAGGACGTCCTCGACGGCATCTCCGGTCCCGGCCGGCCGTACGAACTCGTCGACGAGCTCCACCAGGAGGGGGAGTACGAGCTCTCACTGGAGGTCTGGGGCAGCGGCGACGCCTTCACCCTGTACTGGAAGTACCAGCCGGAGCTCTACAGCCGCCCCTTCGTCGAGCAGCTCGCGAAGCGTTTCGTACGTGTCCTGACGGCGGTGTGCGACGAGCCGGGAACGCCCCTGGCCGAGCTGTGCGAGCGGTTCTCGGACACGGCCGGGACCGACGAGGCCTGCGTGCACGAGCTCTTCGAGGAGGCGGCGCGCCGGACCCCCGACGCGGTCGCGGTCGCCAGTCAGGAGGAGGTGCTGACCTACGAGGCGCTGAGCCGCCGCAGCGACGCACTCGCCGCGTACCTCGTGGAACGGGGTGTGCGGCGCAACGACCTGGTGGCCGTCCTGCTCGACCGGTCGGCCGAGATGGTCGTCGCGCTGCTCGGGATCCTCAAGGCGGGTGCGGCCTTCGTGCCCCTCGATCCGGAGCTGCCCGTCGCCCGGCTGACCGACATCGTCGCCGACAGCGGCACCGTCCTGATCGTCACCCAGGCACGTCACGAGGACCGCGCCCGGAACCTGTTCGACGGCCGTCCGCGCGCCGGTGGAACCGGCGCGGTGCCGGCCCCGCTGCTGGTGCTCGACGAACAGCGGGAGCGGATAGCGGCCGCCGCCCCGGCCGACGGGCCGGTGCGGGTCGAGGTGACCGGGGACGACCTCGCCTACGTCATCTACACCTCCGGGAGCACGGGCCGTCCCAAAGGCGTGATGATCGCCCACCGGGGCTTCGGCGATCTGCTGCGCTCGATGCGGCGGGAGCCCGGCATGAGTGCGGCGGACACCCTCTTCGCCGTCACCACCATCAGCTTCGACATGGCACAGGTCGAGCTGTTCCTGCCGCTGGTCAGCGGTGCCCGCTGCTATGTCTGCGACAGCCCGACGATCAAGGACGTCGAGCGCCTCAAGGAGCGCGTCGCAACGGTGCGGCCCACCGTCATGCAGGCCACGCCCGCGACCTGGAGCATGCTCTTCCACTCCGGCTGGCGCAATCACGAGGGCGTACGGATCCTCTGCGGCGGCGAGGCGCTGCCCAGGACGCTGAAGGAGTACTTCCGCGACACCGGCTGCGAGGCATGGAACCTGTACGGGCCGACGGAGACCACCGTCTACGCCACGGGCGGACGCGTTCGCTTCGACGCCCCGACCACCATCGGCAGGCCGGTCGCCGACACCCGGGTCCACATCCTCGACGAGCGGCTGCGGCCGGTGGCGGCCGGGGAGACCGGTGAACTGTGCGTCGCCGGTACCGGAGTGGCCCGGGGCTACGTGAACCGTCCCGGCTTGACCGCGCGGAATTTCATCGACCACGACCTCGTGCCCGGCGGCAAGCTCTACCGCACCGGAGACCTGGCGCGCTGGACCGAGAACGGTGAGATCGACTACCTCGGCCGGCTGGACTTCCAGGTGAAGATCCGTGGGTACCGGATCGAACTGGGGGACATCGAGTACCACCTGGGCAGGCATCAGGACGTCGCCCAGTGCGTGGTCGTGGCGCGCGGTGAGGACGGCGCCAAGCAGCTCGTCGCGTATTACGTCCCGCGCCGCGCGGGAGCCGCGGGCGACCCCTCCGGGGCGTTCAAGGAGCATCTGCGCGGGCTGCTGCCGGCGTACATGGTCCCCGACTTCTTCGTGGCGATCGAAGCCGTCCCGCTGACGGGCAGCGGCAAGGTGGACCGCAACGACCTGATGGCGCGGGAGGTGTCGCTGGCCGCGCCCGCGGCCCCGCCGGCGCCCGCGCCCGTGGCCCGTCCCGCGCCCGTGGCTCCCGCGACGCACGCCGTTTCCCGGGCGCCGGAGGCCGCCGGGGCCGACGCCGGGGCCGACGCCGAGAAGGAGGTCCGCGCCATCTGGCAGGACGTCCTCAAGGTGCGGGACCTCGCCCCCACCGCCTCCTTCTTCGAGGTGGGCGGCAACTCCCTGTCGGCCGTCGTCCTCGCCGACCGGATCAGCCGGCGGCTCGGGGTGCCGTTCGCGGCCGCCGATCTGTTCAAGTACGCCACCGTGCGCAGCATCGCGGCGCATGTGCGGGACGTCGCCCCCGCGCCGGACGCCGTACGTGTCCCGGAGCCGGAGCCGGAGCCGGAGCCGGAGCCGGAGCCGGAGCCGGAGGCCGCGCCCGAGCCGGAGACCGGGGCCGGTGGAGGGTCCGTGCCCGAGGACGCGGTGGCGATCGTCGGCATCGCCTGCCGCTTCCCGGGCGCCCGCGATCACTGGGAGTTCTGGGAGAACCTCAAGCGGGGCGACGAGGCCGTGCGCCGCTGGACGGAGGAGGAGCTGCGCGAGGCCGGTGTGCCCGAGCACGTGTTGTCCGACCCGGCCTACGTCCCCCTGCGCTCCTCCCTCGACGGCAAGGAGGACTTCGACGGAGAGTTCTTCCGGCTCTCCCCGAACCACGTGGAACTGATGGACCCGCAGTTCCGTCAGCTCCTGCTGCACGCCTGGAAGGCCGTCGAGGACGCGGGCTACGACCACCGCGACATTCCCGACACCGCCGTCTACGTCTCCACCGGCAACCACTTCTACGGTGCGCCGGACGACACCGCCGGGAATCCGGCCGCCGTGCTCGACGACCCCCGCCAGTACCTGTCCTGGGTCATGAGCCAGAGCGGCACGGTCGCCTCGATGATCTCGTACCAGCTCGGCTTCGGCGGACCGAGCATGTCCGTGCACTCCAACTGCTCCTCCTCGCTGACCGCGCTCTCCCTGGGGGCCCGCGCGGTGCTGACGGGGGAGTCGGGCTTCGCGCTCGTGGCGGCCGCCTCCGCGAACAGCGTCGACGGCCTCGGCTACATCCACCAGCCGGGTCTCAACCTCTCCAGCGACGGCCACGTCAAGGCGTTCGACGCCGACGCCGACGGCATGGTCGGCGGTGAGGGAGCCGTGGCCCTGCTGATCCGCCGCGCGTCCGACGCCGTCGCCGACGGCGACCACATCTACGGCCTGCTGCGCGGTATCGCGACCAACAACGACGGCGGGGACGCCACCGGCTTCTACAGCCCCAGCGTCAACGGGCAGAGCCGACTGATCCGGAGGGTTCTGGAACGCACCGGCATCGACCCCCGTTCCATCGGCTACGTCGAGGCGCACGGCACCGGCACGAAGCTGGGCGACCCCGTCGAGCTGGCGGCGCTGACCGAGGCGTACCGCGAGCACACGGACGACACCGGCTACTGCGGCATCGGCTCGGTGAAGTCGAACATCGGCCACCTCGACACGGCCGCCGGACTCGCGGGCAGCGTGAAGGTCCTCCTCAGCCTCTACCACGGGCAGATTCCGCCGACCCTGCACTACAACCGGCCGAACCCGCAGCTGCGGCTGGACACTTCACCGTTCCGGGTCGTGGACCGGCTGCGTGTCTGGCCGGCCGGCGGCACCCCGCGCCGCGCCGCGCAGAGCTCCATCGGGCTCGGCGGGTCCAACGCGCACGCCGTCTTCGAGGAGTACGTACGCGACGGCGGCCCGGCCACCACGGCACGTCCGACCGCACACACGACCACGAGCACGGATACGACCGGACGCATGCACAGCGGCGCAGACACGAACAGGAGGGCGACCGTGGACACCGGCGGCGACACCGTGCCCCAGCTGGTGCCGCTCTCGGCCCGCACGCCCGACGACCTCGTGCGCGCGGCCGCCGAGCTGCTGCGGTACCTGCGCGGCCCCCGGGCCGCCTCGTTGCGCTTGGACGACCTGGCTCACACGCTCCAGGTGGGCCGGGTCCCGATGGCCTGCCGGGTGGCGTTCGTCGTGCGTGACCCGCGCCGACTGGCGGCCGAGCTGGAGGCGTTCGTCCAGGACCCGACCGGCGACGGATCGCCCCGGCGCTTCACGGGCCGGGGGCCGGGGAGCGGGGCCCGGGCGGCCGGACGGCAGGACGCGAGGACCCGGGACGCGAAGCTCGCGCGCCAACTGGCCGAAGGCAAGCTCAAGAAGGTCGCCAAGGCGTGGGCAGACGGCGCCGACGTCGACTGGGGTCTTCTGCCCCGTCCGCGTGCGGCCCGGCGCATCAGCCTGCCGGGGTACGCCTTCGGGCCCGTGACCCACCCGTGGCCCGCACCGGCCCGGCGGGGGCTCCCCGGGCCGCCGACGAGGCGGGGGACCACGGCGGACGGGGAGCAGCCCGTGCGACTGCACCCGCTGCTGCACGAGAACGTGTCGGGACCGGACGGGCAGCACTACCGCTCCCGTTTCACCGGCGACGAGTACGTGCTGGCCGACCACGTCGTCGGCGGCCGGCGGATGCTGCCCGCCGTGGCCGTCCTGGAGATGGCGTACACCGCCGTCCGGCGTGCCCCGACCGGCGCGGAGCGCGAGGGCGGGAGGACCGTCCTCAAGAACGTCACCTGGGTGCGCCCGGTGGTCGTCGGCGACGACGGCCGCGACATCGAGTTCACCCTCGCCCCGGAACGACGCCGCACGCGGGAGGAGGCGGACGGTGCCACGGGCGCGGGACCGCTGCGCTTCGACCTCCTGAGCGACGGTGGCCGCTCGCACGTCCAGGGCCGGGCGGTGACCGAGCCCGCCGTGGCCCCGCCGAACGTCGAACTGGACCGGCTGCGCTCGGGCCTCCGGCTGCGGTCGCTGTCCGGAGCGGAGTGCTACGCGCACATCGCACGCGCGGGCGTCGAGTACGGGCCGGGCTTCCGTCTCGTACGGACCCTGCACCGGGGAGAATCCGACGGGCGCCGCGAGGTGCTCGCCGAGCTGTCGCTGCCCGGGGACATGGAAAGCTCACTGGCCGACTACACCCTCCACCCGAGCTTCCTGGACGCGGCGATCCACGCCTCGCTCGGCCTGGACCCCGCGTTCGACACCGCCGCCGGTCCGGACACCACCGCCGACGGGTCCGGGGCGACTCCTGTCCCGTTCGCGCTCGACCGGCTCGACGTCCACGCGCCCTTCGGCGCGACGATGTACGCATGGGTGCGCCCGGCAGCGGGCCAGCGGGCCGCCGGCGCGGGCCGGGTGCTCGACATCGACCTCATCGACGAGCGGGGCCGCGTCTGCGCGATCCTGCGCGGACTCGTCTACCGGGAGCTCGGAGTGCCCGCGGACCGTCCCGCCCGCGCATCGCGGCTGCGCACCCTGCTGCCCGTGTGGGAGCCGAGGCATCCCGGCGAGGCACCCCCGCGGACCACGGATGGCGAGGTGCTCGTCTTCGACTCCGGTCGCCGGCTGAGTGCGGGACTTCGGGCCCTCCACCCCCGCCACCGGGCGATCGGCCTTCCGCCGGGCGCCTCGATCCGGGAAACGGCCGACCGTATACGCGAAGCATCCGCGGATCCCGCACGCCCGGGAGCCGTCGGCCGCATCGCGCAGGTCGTCTGGGTCGCGCCGGCCGAGGACCCCGACGACATGATCGGCGGCCAGGAACGCGGCGTGATCGAAGTCTTCCGGATCGTCAAGGCGCTGCTGGCGCTGGGCCACGGCACCCGGGAGATGACCTGGACTACGTACACCTTCGGCACCCAGCTCGTCCGCGAGCGGGACAGGGTCGCGGCGACGCACGCAGGTGTCCACGGGCTGATGGGCAGCCTGGCCAAGGAACACACCCGTTGGACGATCGACCTCGTCGATCTGCCCCACGAGCTCTCCGGCGAACCGGTCGACGCCTTGCTCGGCGGCGAACGACGGCTGACCGGCGTGCGGCCCGGCACCACCCTGGCCCTGCGCGGCGGGCGCTGGTTCTCGCAGGAACTGCTCCCCGTCGCCGATCCGGAACCGGCCACCGGCCCGTACCGCCGGCACGGCGTCCATGTCGTCGTGGGCGGCGCGGGCGGTATCGGTGAGCTCTGGAGCCGCTCCATGGTCGAGCGGTACCAGGCGTCGATCGTGTGGATCGGCCGCCGGCCGCTGAACGAAGCGATCGAACACAAGCTCGCCGGGCTCGCCGAACGCGCCCGGGCCGTCGGCGCGCGGGCCCCCCGCTACATCTCGGCGGACGCGAGTGATCGCGAGAGCCTGCTGTCCGCGTACCGGCAGATCAAGGAAGACCACCCGCGCATCGACGGTGTGGTGCACTCCGCGATCGTGCTGGCCGACAGGACGCTGACGCACATGGACGAGGACGTCTTCCGTGCGGCGCTCACCCCGAAGGTCGACGTCGGCGTCAACATCGCTGACGTGTTCGGCGCCGAGCCGCTGGACTTCGTCCTCTTCTTCTCCTCGGTGGAAAGCTTCGCGCGGGCCGCCGGTCAGGCGAACTACGCGGCCGGATGCACCTTCAAGGACGCCCTGGCGCATGAGCTCCAGCAGCGCGGACTGCCCCTGGTCAAGGCGGTCAACTGGGGCTACTGGGGTGTGACCGGAGTGGTCAGCGACCCCTTCTACCAGGAGCGGATGGCGGCTGTCGGCGTCGACTCGCTCGACCCCGAAGAGGCGCTGAACGCCCTGGAGTCGTTCCTCGGGAGCGAGCACAGCCAGGTCGTGCTGATGCGGACCTTCGGTGACGAGGCGCTGCGCGGACTCGTGCTCGACGAGCGGCAGGGCAGCCATCCGGCCGTCCTGCCGTCCGTACGGGACGAGATCGTGGCGGCCCACCGTGCGCCGCGCGGTGAGGTGGAACGGCTGCACGCGTTCCTGCCCCACCCGCGCATGTGCGAACTGGCGGCCCAGTTGCTCTTCGTCACGCTCCGGGACCTCGCTCCGCGGGCCCGGGACGGCCTGACCGGACGGCCCGAGGGTCTGGACGGCCTGGACCAGCGTGTCCTCGCCAAGTACGCCCGGTGGATGGAGGAGAGCGACCGGCTGCTCGCCCACGCCGGGCTCGTGGAGCTCGTGGGCGACCGCCGCCGCGTCGGGCCGGCCGCCCACGGTCTGGACCGGGCCGGACTGTGGCGGCAGTGGCACGCCGAGCGCGACGGATGGCAGCCCGACGAGAACCAGCGGGCGCAGGTCGACCTGGTCGAGTCGTGCCTGCTGGCTCTGGCCGACGTCCTCACCGGCACCCGGCAGGCCACCGAGATCCTCTTTCCGGGCTCCTCCATGTCACGGGTCGAGGGCATCTACCGGAGCGACCCGATCGCCGACTACTTCAACGACCGGTTGAGCGTCCTGGTTGCCGACGCCGTACGGGCCTGGGGCCGTGCCGACCCGTCGAGGCGCCTGCGCATCCTCGAGGTCGGAGCCGGTACCGGTGCGACGAGCGTGAAGGTACTGGAGGCCCTCGAGCCGTTCGGCGACCGCATCGCCGAGTACTGCTACACCGATGTGTCCAAGGCGTTCCTGTTCCGCGCCGAAGAGCGGCTGCGCCCCCGCCACCCGTACCTGACGACCCGGATCTTCGACGCGGGGCGCCCACCCGGGCACCAGGGCGTGGAGCCGGGCGGCTTCGACATCGTCGTGGCCACCAACGTGCTGCACGCCACCGCGGACATCTCCGGCACCCTGCGCAACGTCAAGGCGGCCATGCGCGCGGGCGGCCTGCTGTTCATCAACGAGATGAGCCGCAACACGATCCTGGCCCATCTGACGTTCGGGCTGCTGGACGGATGGTGGCTGTACCGGGACGCCGAACTGCGCATCCCGGGAAGCCCCGTGCTGGCGGCCGACCGCTGGCTGGAGGTCCTGGAGGACGACGGCTTCCGTACCGGCACCCAGCCGGACACCGCCGCCCACGCCCTCGGCCAGCAACTGATCGTCGCCGAGAGCGACGGCAGGTTCCGCATCCGGACAGGGCCCGAAGGAGCCGAAGGCCAGACAGGGCCGGCTGCCGGTACGACGGTCGGTTCCGACCGCGACTTCGGTTCCGTCCATGAATCCGGTGCCTTCGGTGCCTTCGGTGCCTTCGGTGCCTCCGACGCCTCGGAGGCATCCCTGCGCACACACGTCACCGCCTATTTCGAACGGCTGATACGTGAGGCCCTGCGCCTTGCGGACACGGAGCTCGACCCGCACAAGGACCTGCACGACTACGGGCTGGACTCCATCCTGGTGTCCGGCATGAACAGCGCCCTCGCCAAGGACTTCGAGGACGTCAGCAGCACGCTCTTCTTCGAGCTGCGCACGCTGGACGAACTCGTCGAGCACTTCCTCGCGGACCGGCGCCCGGAGCTGCTGCGCCTGTTCCCGCAGGCACAGCCGCAGCCGCAGACCAGTACTGTCGCCCGGGGCGTCACCGACGGTGGTGGCGCTTCTCCCACCGCCCGCGCCACGGCGTACCTGACCGGGCTCGTCGCCCAGACGTTGAGGCTGGCACCCGAGGAGCTCGACGAGGACGCCAACCTCTTCGACCTCGGGCTCGACTCGATCCTCGTCATCCAGCTCAACAACGTGCTGTCCCGTGACTTCGACGAGCTGAGCAGCACGCTGTTCTTCGACTGCCCGACGATCCGGGAGGTGGCCGAGCACTTCACGGCGTCGCATCCCGAGCGGCTTGCCGAGGTACTGGCCGGCGGCACGACGGAGGCGACCGCCCAGGCCGTCCCGGTCGCGCCGACCACCCCGGCCGCCCCGCCCGTTCAGGAGTTCCGGCCCGCTTCGGCGGACGACGAGTTCCGGCAGACCCCCGAACCGGCGCGGACCCGTGAACCGGCCCGCCCGGCCCCCGCCCACTCTGCACCGGCCCCCGTCCCGGCCCGTAGCGGGGACATCGCCATCGTCGGTCTCGGCGGGCGCTACCCGGGAGCCGACAGCCCCGAGGAGCTGTGGCAGAACCTGGCCCGCGGCGAGAACGCCACCGCCCCCTACCCGACGGACCGATGGTGGTGCCGCTGGGAGGGCGGGAAGCGCCCCCGGGGCGGTTTCCTGGCGAACGTCTCCTCCTTCGACGCCGAGTACTTCGGTGTCCCCGCGCGGGAAGCGGCGGCCATGGACCCCCAGGAGCGGCTCTTCGTCGAGACGGTGCACAGTGCCGTGCAGGACGCCGGCTACACCGCCGGGGCACTGGCCGAGAGCGGCCGTGTCGGTGTGTTCGTGGGCGTCATGAACTCGACGTACAACGGGCGAACCGCCTACTCGTCGATCGCCAACCGCACCTCGTACCTCTTCGATTTCCAGGGGCCGAGCATCGCCGTCGACACGGCGTGCTCCGCCTCGCTGACGGCCGTCCACCTGGCCGTCGAAAGCCTCCACAGCGGTGACAGCGACTGCGCGATCGCGGGCGGGGTCAATCTGCTGCTCAACCCGGACCACTTCGAGGTGCTGGAGGAGCACGGACTGCTGTCGTCCGGCGACCGGTGCCGTCCGTTCTCCGAACGTGCCGACGGGTTCCTCGCGGCCGAGGGCGTCGGAGCCGTGGTCCTGCGGCCGCTGGCGGACGCGGCCGCCGCCGGGGACCACATCTACGGTGTCATCAAGGGCAGTGCCGTCAACTCCGGCGGCCGTACCAGCCGTTACAGCATGCCCAGCCTGACGGCCCAGCGTGATGTGGTCGTACGGGCCATGGAGAAGGCGGGTGTCACGCCCGACACGGTCAGCTACGTCGAGGCCCACGGCACGGCGACCCTCCTCGGCGACTCCATGGAGGTCTCGGCGCTGAGCCGGGCCTTCGGCACGGGGCGCCAGGGGCAGTACTGCGCGATCGGCTCGCTCAAGTCCAACCTGGGCCACTGCGAGAGCGCGTCCGGCATCGCCGGGCTCACCAAGGTCCTGATGCAGCTGCGGTACGGGCGGCTCGCGCCCTCCGTCAACGCCGAGGACCTGAACACCGGCATCGTCTTCAAGCGGTCGCCGTTCTTCGTCCAGCGTGAGCTCGCTCCCTGGACGCCGTCCGACGCGGAGGGGCGGCCTCTGCCCAGGCGCGCCGGCATCTCCTGCTTCGGCGCGGGTGGCTCGAACGCACATTTGATCATCGAGGAATACATGGAAGACGACGTCGCGGCCGGTGCGTCCGGACAGCCGGCCCACGAGGCCTGCCTGGTGCCGCTCTCGGCGCGTACCCCGGAGGAGCTGCGGGCCGCGGCCGGGCGGCTGTCCCACTTCCTGGAGGATGCGGACCGCGCCGGGCGGCCGGTGCCGCTGCGCGACCTCGCCCACACCCTTCAGACCGGCCGCGACGAGCTGCCCGTCCGGCTCGCTCTCGTCGTACGCTCCACCATGGAGCTCGCCGGCCGGCTGGCGGCGTTCCTGACCACCGGTGGCGCGGGTGAGGGTGAGTACGGCGAACTCACCGGTGCGCCGTCGCGGCACGTGGGTGAGGCGGCGGATCCGGGTGTGGCGGCGGCCGTCGCCACGGGGGACCTCCGGACGTCGGCGCGGCTGTGGCTGAACGGTGCGACCGTGCCCTGGCGTGAGCTCCACGGAGCCCGTCCGCCCCGCCGTGTCAGCCTGCCGACGTACCCCTTCGGGCGGAAGGAGTACTGGTACGAGGACGAGAAGCCGTCGCCCGCGGAGTACGGGCCCCGGCGGGAGGACCGGCCGGAGCACGAGCACCGGCCTCAGCCGGAACAGAAGCCGGGGCCTGAGCACGCGCAGGAGGCGGAGCGGGAGGCGGAGCGGCCGCACGCCGCGCCGGCCGCCGCCCCGGGTGCCCGTGAATGGCTCCGCCGGGCGATCGGCGAGCAACTGGACACCCGGCCCCACAACGTGCGGACCGACCAGGACTTCCCCGCGCTGGGGCTGTCCTCGATGGCCCTCGTCCACATCGCCCGCCGGATCCGGCGGGAACTCGACCCGGCGTTCGAGTCCGCGTCACTCTTCGAGCACACGACCGTGGACCGGCTGGCGGCCCACCTGGGCGAGGGCCCCCGTGCGCACGCCCCCGAACCCGCCGGGACGTCCACGCCGCACCCTCTCCCCGAGGACCACCCCCTCTCCGAGGACCAGCAGGGCCTGTGGGCCCTGCAGAAGGCGGCGCCCGGGGCGAGCGCGTACAACGTGCCCCTCTGCTTCCGGGCCACCGGGCTCGACACCCGCGCCCTGCGCCGCGCCTTCGAGCACACGGTCGTCCGCCATCCCGTCCTGGGGGGCGTGGTGCGCGAGGAGCACGGCCGGCTGGTGCTGGCCCGGCCCGACGCGCCCCGCCCCGCCTTCACGGAGCGGGGACTGCCCGCTCCCGACCACGACGAGACGATCGCGCTGCTGCGCCGGCATGCCAAGGAACCGTTCGACCTGGACAACGGGCCGCTCTGCACGCTCACCGTGTTCCGCACCCCGGGCGACGAGTCCTGGGTACTCCTCAACGCCCACCACCTCGTCCTCGACGGCGCCTCCGCCGTCGTCCTCGTGAAGGACCTCCTGGCCGGCTACCGGGCCGCGGCCGACGGTCTGCCGATGCCCGGCGACCCCCGGGCGCGCGCGGGATACGCGGAGTTCGTCGCCGAGGAGGCGGCGCTGCTGCGGGGCGAGGAGGGCGCGGCCCGGCTCGCGTACTGGCAGGAGCAGCTGGCCGGCCCGCTGCCCGCACCCGCGTTCCCCGCCGACCGGCCGCGCGCCACGCCCGGGCGCGGTGCGCACGGCTCCGCCGTGACGCGTCGCCTCACGGCGGAGCTGAGCGAGCGGATCGCGCGGTTCGCCCGCACCCACGGCGTCTACCCGTCGGCGGCGTTCCTGGCGGCGTACAACGTGCTGCTGCGCCAGCACACCCAACAGGACGACATCGTGGTCGGCATGCCGGTCAGCAACCGCACCGGCGCGCGCTTCGACGACACCGTGGGCCACTTCGTCACCATGGTGCCCGTCAGGAGCCGGATGTCCGGCCGGCAGCCCTTCGCCGACCTGTGCAAGGACGTCCAGAAGACGCTCTTCGACGGCATCGCCCACAGCTACCCGTTCGGGCCGCTCGTCCGCGAGCTCGGCCTCGGCACCACGGACGGCTCCGCGCCGGTCTTCAGCCACGCCTTCATGTACCAGGACTGGCACGAGGACGTCACCGCGGACACCCCCTCCTTCACCCACGTCGAGGCCATCCGCCAGGAGGGCGAGTACGAACTCGTCCTGGAGGTCGTCGAACCGCACGGAGCGGAGGACGGGTACGCCGTCAACTGGAAGTACGACCCGGCACTGTTCGACCGGGGGACGGCCGACCGGCTGCTGCGCCAGTACGTGCACCTGCTGGAGACCGTCCCGGCCGCGGCACCCGCACAACCCGTCGACGACTGCTCGCTGGTGTCGCCGGAGGAACTGCACACCCTCACCGTGGAGTGGAACGACACCGCGGTGAGCCGCCCGGAGCGGTGGGTGCACGAACTGTTCGCCGAGCGGGCCGCCCGCGCCCCGGACGCGATCGCCCTCACCGGCGGGGCCGAAACCCTCACCTACGCGGAGCTGGACGAGCGTTCGTGCCGGCTCGCCGCCCGGCTGCGCGGGCTCGGCGTCGGCCCCGGCAGCCTGGTCGCCGTCTACCTGGAGCGGTCGCCCGAACTGGTCGTGGCGCTGCTGGCCACGATGCGGGCCGGCGGCGCGTACATCCCGCTCGACCCGACGTACCCCAGGGACCGGATCGCGTACATCCTCGACGACGCCGCGCCGCAGGTGCTCCTGAGCGTCTCGGCGCTGGACGGGCAGCTGCGGGACCTCGACCCGGGCGCCGAGGCCACCGGCCGCCGTGTGCTCCTGATCGACGGTACGGGCCCCGAGCCCGGCCGGGCGCACCACGACGGGGCAGCCCTCCAGGAGACCGGCGCGGACACGGGCAGCCGGGTGACCGGCTCCGACCCGGCGTACGTCATCTACACCTCGGGCAGCACCGGCGACCCCAAGGGCGTGGTGGTGCCCCACAGCGCGCTCACCAACTTCCTGTGCGCGATGGCCGATCGGCCGGGGATGCGTGCGGACGACCGGATCCTGGCGGTGACGACGCACAGCTTCGACATCGCCGCCCTGGAGCTGTACCTGCCACTGATCACCGGCGCGCAGTGTCATCTCAGCGACGCCGCCACCGCCCGCGACGCGGGGCGGCTCACGGAGCTGATCGCCCGCGTACGGCCGACCGTGATGCAGGCGACACCCGCGACCTGGACGATGCTGCTCCACTCGGGCTGGACCAACGACGAACGCGTCCGTGTCCTGTGCGGCGGTGAAGCGCTGTCCGAGACGCTGAAGGAACGCCTGGTCGCGCTCGACTGCGAGGTCTGGAACCTCTTCGGGCCCACCGAGACGACGGTGTGGTCCACGGTGGCACGGATCGAGGCGGACAAGCGCGTCACGATCGGCCGCCCCATCGACAACACCTGGATCCACATCGTGGACGGGCAGGGCCGCATCGCCCCCGTCGGCGTACCCGGCGAACTGTGCGTCGCGGGCGCCGGACTCGCCCTCGGCTACCTCAACAAGCCCGGACTGACCGCGGAGCGGTTCCCCGACAACCCCTTCCCGCCCGGCGGCAGGATGTACCGGACCGGGGACCTGGCGCGCCGGCTCGGCGACGGCACCATCGAGTGCCTGGGCCGTATCGACTCCCAGGTGAAGGTCCGGGGCTTCCGCGTCGAACTCGGCGAGATCGAGCACGTCCTGACCCGGCACCCGGCCGTGCGCGAGTGCGCCGTCGTCGCCAGGGCCGGCACGGCGGACGGCGGCACCCAGCTGGTCGCGTACTGGACCCGGACCCCGGGCGTCGCGCACGTCACCTCCCGGGAACTGCTCCAGCACCTGGGCCGCAGCGTGCCGGACCACCTGGTTCCGGCCTTCGTCCTCCCGATCGACAGGCTTCCGCAGACCCCGAACGGCAAGGTCGACCGCCTGACGCTGGCACGACGGCCCGTGACGCTGCCCGAGGAGCCGGCCGTCGCCGTCGCCGTGGCGGCCCCGGAGGAGGAGGACGTACTGACCCTGTGGCGTGAGGTGCTGGGCGTCGACAACCTCCGGCCCACGGACGCCTTCCTGGAGGCGGGCGGCAACTCCGTGCTGGCGGTGCTGCTCGCCGATCGCGTCGCCAAGCGGTTCGACGTGCCCTTCACGGCGGCCGATGTCTTCCGCTGCGCGCACGCGCGGGGGACGGGCGCCCGTCTGCGCACCCTTCTGAACGCGGCACCGGCCCCGGCCGCCGAGGTCCCGGCCCCCGCCCCGGCCGCGGGCACCGGCACCGGCACCGACGGGAGGAAGGCCGGCATCACCGTGGGCGACACCGCCGCCCACGCCGAACCGCCCGCGTACCTCGCGGACAGCGTCGCCATCATCGGTATGTCCGTCGGACTGCCCGGAGCCGACGACCACCACCAGTTCTGGCGCAACCTCCTCGCGGGCGAGGAGAGCGTGGAGCTCTGCCCGGCGGACGAGCTGCGCCGCCTCGGCATCGACGAACGGCTGATCCAGGATCCCGCCCACGTGCCCGTGCGCGCCAGCATGCGCGGCAAGGGCCTCTTCGACCCGGGTTTCTTCCAGGTCTCGGCGCGCGACGCCGAACTGATGGACCCTCAGCTGCGCCTGCTGCTCCAGCACTCGTGGAAGGCGATCGAGGACGCCGGCCACCTGCCGGGCGACGTCGCGGACGCGGCGGTCTACATGTCCACCAGCAACGCCCTTTACCAGGCCCCCGTCGCAGGCCGTGACACCCGGCGGGACTCGGAGGCACTGGTCGGTTTCCTCCAGGCCCAGCCCGGCACCATCCCGACGACCATCTCGCACAAGCTCGGACTGCGCGGTCCCAGCCTGTACGTCCACAGCAACTGCTCGTCCTCACTGGCCGGGCTGGCGCTCGCCTGCCAGGGCATCCTCTCCGGGCAGACCACGCACGCCCTGGCCGGTGGCTGCGGCATGTACGGCGAGAACACCGTCGGCTACCTGTACGAGGAGGGCATGACGCTCTCCTCCGACGGGCACTGCAAGCCCTTCTCGGCGGACGCGACCGGAATGATCGGCGGCGAGGGGGCCGTGGTGGTCCTCCTCAAGGACGCCGTGTCCGCCGTCCGCGACGGCGACCACATCTACGCGCTGGTGCGCGGCGTGGGAATGAACAACGACGGAGCACGGAAGGCCGGTTACTACGCACCCAGCGTCGCGGGCCAGTCCGAGCTGGTCGCCTCGGTCCTCGACAGGACCGGCATCCACCCCGAGTCGGTCAGGTACCTGGAGGCCCACGGCACCGGCACGGTGATCGGCGACCCGATCGAGGTCATGGCGGTGTCCGAGGCGTACCGACGGCACACCGACGCGACCGGCTTCTGCGGCATCGGCTCCGTGAAGTCCAACCTCGGCCACCTGGACGCCGCCGCGGGCCTCGCGGGACTCGTCAAGACGGCCCTCGTCGTGGGCCACCGTACGGTGCCGCCGACCATCAACCACGACTCCCCCAACCCGCAGATCGACTTCGAACACTCGCCCTTCCACGTGGTGGACCGCCTCACGCCCCTGGCGCCCGGTGCCGCACCACTGCGGGCCGCGGTGAGCTCCTTCGGCATCGGCGGCACCAATGTGCACGCCATCCTGGAGGAGGCCCCGCCCCGGGCAGACCGGGACGCGGTACTCGCCGGACCCCACCTCGTACCCCTGTCGGCAGGGACCACCGAGAACCTGCGCCGGTACGCACGCGACCTCGCGCACCGACTGGCCGAGGAGGAGACAGCCCGGTCGACGGCCCCCCGCCTCGCCGACATCGCCTTCACCTTCCAGGTCGGGCGGACCGCCCTGGCGGAGCGGACGGCCTTCGTCGTCCACACCGTGTCCGAGCTCATCGGCGCGCTGAGGGACTTCGCCGACCGTACGGACACGCCCGTGCGTGAGGGTGCCGGTGCGGCGCCGTCGTCCCTGCTCGACGACGAGGACCGACGAGGTCTCGTCCGGCAGTGGCTGGCCGAGCGCAGGCTCGACAAGGTGGCGCGGCTGTGGGAAGCGGGCGATCCGGTCGACTGGGACCTGCTGTACGACAGCGGCCGGCGGCCGCACCGGGTCAGCATGCCGACGTACCCCTTCAGCGAGGAGTACTACTGGCTGTCCGGGGAGCCGGACGGGCCGGAGGCCCCGCATGCCTCCCAGGGCACGTCCCGGGCACACGTCACCGGCCGGGAACGCGTCACGCCGTCGGCCGACGACGTGTCGGAGCCCCGCTTCTTCGAGGAGCGCTGGGCACCCTGCGATCCCGAGACGGAGCGGGCCGGCCGGGACGGACGGGGCCGAGCCGCGTCCGCCGGGCAGAACGTCCTGGTCTTCCTCACGGACCGCGCGGCACAGGAGTCATACCGGCGTGCCGCCCGCGAACACGCGCCGGGCGCCCGGCTGGTCTTCGTCGAGCAGACGAGCGGCCCGACCGCCCCTGCCTCCGCCCACGCGGTGCACCGGAGCGACGAGCGGAGCTGGCGACGCGTGCTCGCCACCGTCGCCGAGGCACACGGCCGGATCGACGCCATCCACTACCTGTGGCCCACCGAGCAGGACGGCGGCGCTGCCGTCCTGCGCGAGCTGACCGACGTCGGTGTACTGGTGCGCGCCCTGGCCGCCACGTCCCTGGACGTCCCCGACGTCCTCGTGGCCGGGCACTTCCGCGATGCCGTGGAACAGGCCGCCCTGGACTCGCTGATCGGCTACGAGCGTTCGCTGTCCGGGGTGCTCCCCGGCACCGCCCTGCGCGTCGTCCTGCACGACGGCGTCGCGGACGCCGGACGCTGGGCCGGCCTGCTCCTCACCGAACAGCACCAGGAGTCCAAGGCCGGCGCCCTCTACCGGGCGGGCCGACGCCATGTCTGCCGGGTCGAGAGCGTCGACCTCCCCGCGCCGCACGGCCCTTCGGCCCTGCGGGAGGGCGGTACGTACCTCGTCACCGGAGCCTTCGGCGGTCTGGGCCGCCGTCTCGCGGAGCACCTCGCCGGGGCGTACCGGGCGAACCTGGTGCTGTTGGGCCGCTCACCGCTGCGGCCGACCGACGAGGTGTGGGCGGAGCGTCTTCGTCGTAACGGCGGAGAGATCGTCTGCCGCCGAGCCGATGTCACCGACGAGGAGACGCTCGTCCGGCTCCTGGACGGTCTGCCGTCCTCCGTACGCGCGATCGACGGTGTCATCCACGCCGCCGGTACGGCGCAGGCGGTACCGCTGACCGAGAAGACCCGCGACGCGATCGAGGACGTCCTCGGCGCCAAGGTGCTCGGGACGCTGGCGCTGGAGCGGGCGCTCGACCGGGTGCTGGGCCCGCGCCCGGCGCGGTTCGTCTGCCACTTCTCGTCGAGCTCCGCCACTCTGGGCGACTTCGGCAGCTGCGACTACGCGGTGGCCAACCGCTTCCAGGCGGCGTACGCGCGTGCCCTGGGCGGGCGCCGGTCCCCGCACCGGACCCTCGCGGTCCAGTGGCCCCTCTGGGAGGAGGGCGCGCTGGGCGCGGCCGCCCAGCGGCAGCCGGACGGAGGGTCCGGCCGCGACTTCGTCACGGCCTACCTCGACTCCAGCGGCCAGCAGCCGCTCGCCACCGATACCGGCCTCGCGCTCTTCGAGCGCCTCCTCACGGCCGCTCCCGCCGCCCCCCTCGTCCTGCACGCCTCCGCCACGCGGGCACGGTCGCTGGTCGACCGCGCCGTCGCCGGCACGGTGACCCGGCCGTCCGGGAACCAGGAGGCCCCGGCCGACCGCGACGGGCTCCGCACGGGACTCGCGGCAGCGGTTCGCGAGAGCGTGGCGCACGTCCTGAAGACACCCGTGGAGAAGCTCGACGACGGCAGCAACTTCGTCGACCTCGGCCTGGACTCGATCCGGCTGACACAGCTCGCCCACCGGCTGTCGGAACGCCTCGGCATACGCCTCCTGCCCACCGTCCTGTACGACCACCCCACCATCGGCCGCCTCATCGGGCACCTGGCCGAGCAGGCCGTGGTGGTGCCGCTTCCGGGAACTGACGAGACGTCCGGAGAGGACGAGGCGACCGGCGCCGGGCACGGGACGCCCGGTCGGGGCGAGAACCCGGACCGGTACGACACGTCCGACGAGGGCGCGCCGGCGGAAGGACGAGCGACGTCCGGGACGTGTGTCGAACCCGCCCTCAGGGGCGCTCGCGAGATGTTCTCCGGGAACGGCCGGACCAGCACCGACGAGCCGCAGGAGCCGCTCCCGGGCGAGGCGCCGATCGCCGTCATCGGCATGAGCGGCATCTTCCCGGGCTGCCGTTCCGTCGACGACTTCTGGAACGCGCTGACCGACGGCAAGAACCTCGTCACCGAGGTTCCGCCGGTGCGCTTCGGCGCCACCGCGGCACACCAGGAGGAGGAAGCGGCGGAGCACTACCCGTGGATGGGCGGCATCGACTGGGCGGACGAGTTCGACGCGGCCTTCTTCGAGATCGCGCCCAAGGAGGCCCGCGCGATCGACCCGCGCCAGCGGCATCTGCTCCAGGAGAGCTGGAAGGCACTGGAGGACGCCGCCCTTGGCGCCGAGGAGCTGAAGGACAGCCGCGTCGGCGTGTTCGTCGGCGTGGAGCAGGGCGACTACCAGCTGCTGGTCGGGGACGGCGGCAGCCTCACCTCCAACCATGACGGCGTGCTGGCCGCCCGACTGTCGTACTTCCTCGACCTCAAGGGCCCCGTCCTGGCCATCAACACGTCCTGCTCGTCCGGCCTGGTCGCCCTGCACGAGGCGTGCGCGAGCCTGCGCCGAGGCGAGTGCGACATCGCCGTCGTCGCCGCGGCCAACTTCGTCCTCACCCCGCAGTCGCTCGCGGCGATGAACCGGGCGGGCATGCTGTCGGCCGAGGGCCGCTGCGCCACCTTCGACCGGCGCGCGGACGGGATGGTGCCCGGCGAGGCGGTGACGGCGCTGGTGCTCCGCCCGCTCGACCGGGCCGAGGCCGACGGCGACCCCGTCCACAGCGTGATCACCGCCAGCGGCATCAACTACGACGGCAGGACCAACGGCATCACCGCCCCCGCCGGAGAGGCACAGCGCGAGCTGCTGGAGACCGTCTACCGCCGGAGCGGGGTCGATCCCGAGGACCTGGGCTACATCGTCACCCACGGAACGGGGACCAGACTGGGCGACCCCGTCGAGGTCAACGCCCTGCGCGAGGCGTTCCGCCCGCACACCGACAAGCAGGGGTTCTGCGCCCTCACCTCGACCAAGACCAACGTCGGCCACACCTTCGCCGCCTCCGGTCTGGTCGGCCTGATCTGCCTGTCGGAGGCACTGCGTCACGGCACCATCCCGGCGAGCCTCCACTGCGAGCAGGACAACGAGTACATCGACTGGAGCGAGAGCCCCTTCTACGTCAACAAGTCGACCAAGGAGTGGACACCGCCGCCGGGCAGGCCCCGCACGGGCGCAGTCAGCGCCTTCGGCATGAGCGGCACCAACGCCCACGTGGTCGTACGCGAGTACACCGGCGGGCCGTCGCCGGCCGTCCCGGCACAGCCGTACCACCTGCTGCCGCTCTCGGCGAAGACCGAAACGGCCCTGGAGCAGGTCGTCCGCCGGCTGGCCGACCGGATCGCGACCGGCGCACTGAGCGACACCGACCTGCCGCGACTCAGTGCCACGCTGCTCACCGGACGGCATCACTTCCGCCACCGCTGCGCCGTCGTCGTGAGCTCCCTCGATGAGGCTCTCGCGCTCTGGACGGCCGGGAGCCACTCGCGGCCCGACCGCCCGGCGCGCGCCGATGCGTGGTTCGAAGGCACGGTGCCCCGGGACTTCACCGCCCGTGAGGCGGACACCGAGCACATCCGGACCCGCCTGGAAGACTCCCTGGACAACCGGCTCGACCTCGCCCACCGCCGTGAGGCACTCGTGGACCTGGCCCAGCGCTACGTCGCGGGCCACACCATCCCGCACCCGGGCGCCCGGCCGGGCGAAAGCCGTCCCACGAGGCTGCGCCTGCCCGCGTATCCGTTTGCCAGGAACCGCTACTGGGTGGCCGGTGAACGGCCCGGCCCCACCACGGCGGTCTCCCCGCCGACGCCGGCGCCGGCCCCGACGGTCACGGTTGCGCCGAAGGCCGCGGTTCTCGCTACGGCCGGTACGCCACGTCCCGTCGACGAGACCCGGACGCCATCGCCCAAGCCCGTCGTACTGACCGATCTGGCGGAGATGCCGCACCGGCTCGACGTCCGTCCGGGCGACCGTGGCGCAGGCCGGGGCAGCCAGGAACGTCGTCACGGACGCAGGACGGTGTCCCTGACGCCGCTCACGTCGCAGGAGCCGACGGCACCCGAGACCGCCGCCCCGTCCAGGGCACCGATCGCGGTGACCAGGGAGCACGACGTCCTGGAGGATCTCAAGTCCGCCGCCGCCATCGATTTCGGCGGCGTGGTCGCCACACTCAACCGCACGGGCGTCATGGTCGAACACCTGATCCCCTACTCCGCCGACTTCGCCGACTTCGCCGGCGAGCGAGGCGGGGAGGTGCTGGACATGGGCTGCGCCTACGGTGTCGCCAGCATCGCCGCCCTGGAACGCGGGGCCCGGGTCGTCGCACTGGACATGGAACAGAAGCACCTGGACATCCTCGAACAGCGCGTCAACGACGAGAGCAGGCAGCACCTGACCCTGCGACGGGGCACCCTGCCCGACGTCGACTTCGAGGACGGGCGCTTCACCGCCGTGCACGCCGGCCGCGTAATGCACTTCCTCGACCCCGACGGGGTGCGGCTCATACTGCGCAAGATGTTCCGCTGGCTGATCCCGGGCGGAAAGGTGTTCCTGAGCACCGACTCGCCCTACTTCGGGTACTGGGCCTCCAAGGCCGCCGACTACGAGGAGCGCAAGCGGGCGGGTGACCCGTGGCCCGGGTACATCGACGACGTCGCCGCGCACTTCGACCCGGCCCATGTCGTCGGCGGGCCGAACCTGATCAACGCCATCGACCCCGATGTCTTCCGAAGGGAATGCGAGGCGGCCGGGTTCGTCGTGGAGCGCGCCGGGTTCTTCGGCGCCGTGGGAGTGGACCGAGGGGCGTACGGTGCTCCGGGCCCCGACATGGAGCATGTGGGCATCATCGCGCGCAAGCCGATGGACGCGCCCGCGCCCCGCACCACCGCGGCCCTGCCGACGACCGCGACTCTCCCCGCGACCGCGACCGCGACCGCGGCCGGGAGCGCAGGTGCGGCCGGGAGCGCAGGTGCGGCCGAGGCGCGGTCGGCCGACGGAACCCGGATCCACTACCGGGTCCGGGGCAGCGGCCCCACGGCACTGGTCTTCATTCACGGCCTGGGCTGTGACGCGTCGTACTGGGACCGTCAGATCCCCTCCTTCGAGGGGCGGTTCACCGTGATCGCCCTGGACCTCGCCGGGCACGGCCGGTCGGGCAAGGACCGGCGGAAGTGGACCGTCGAGGCGTTCGCCCAGGATGTGGTGGCCGTCGTCGAGCACGCCGGGGTGAGGGACGTGGTCCTGATCGGTCACTCGCTGGGCGGGCCCGTGATGCTGGCCGCCGCGCCGCTGCTGGGAGGCTCGGTCCAGGGCATGATCGGCGTGGACACGCTCCACAACCTCGACCCCGAGCGACTGGACGCCGCTCGGCTCGACCGCTTCGTCCAGTCGTTCTCGGACCAGCCGGTGAAGGCCGGGGAACTGTTCCTCGACACACCGCGACAGGAGCTGATCGAGCTGGTCGAGCGCACGCGCGAGCAGGTGGGCGGGGCGATCGTCTCGGCCGCGTTCCGCGAGATGCTGACGTACCTGCAGGACGTGCCGAAGCACTTCGACGTCCCGCTGGTTCTGGTCAACTCGACCTCCTGGATGCCGACGGACCTCGCCGCCGCACACAGGTACGGAGTGGAGGTGGATCTGGTCGAGGGTGTGGGGCACTTCGTGATGCTGGAGGCGCCCGACACCTTCAACGCCTCGCTGGGACGGCACATCGACCGCATGGTTCCACGGACCGGGTCGGACGACGGCGGACGCGGGGCGTTCGCAGAGGGCGCTGATGGATGATGTCCGAACCGCGTACTAAGATCCCGACCAATAGTGATCTGCATCGGTTCCTGCGCGAATCGTTGACCGGCGTCATCGGAACCGAAGCGGCTCCGGGCTCCGACGACGTGCATCTCGTGGAGCTGGGGCTGGACTCGATCAGCTGCGTCGTGTGGCTGCGCGAGGTCAACCGCTCCCTTGGGCTTTCTCTCACGATGGCCGATGTCTTCGGTCACCCCACGTTCGGCCAGTTGTCCGCCCTGATCGAGGGCGCCATGGGAGATCTGATGAGTGCCACGACCTCTGGGCCCTCGGCTGCCCCGAGCGGTTCCCTCTCCGTAGAGCACGGCATTGCCGCCCACCTACGCCAGAGTCTGGCGTCGGAGCTGGAACTGGACGAGTCGGCGATCGACGACGACACGCCGTTCGTGGAGCTGGGTCTGGACTCGATCACGGGCGTCACCTGGACCCGCAAGCTGAACACGCACTTCGGCCTGTCGCTCTCCGCCACCCAGGTCTACAGCCACCCCACGGTCGACGAGCTGGCGGGCCACCTCGTGGGTCTGCTCGGGGAGACCGGCGCTTCGTCGTCCCCGGACGGCACCCCTGCCGCCGGGGCGTCGGCGGCAGCCCTCTCCACCGCCCCGGACGCCCGGGCCGCGGCCGGGGAGGAGATCCGGTCGCAGACGACGGCTGAACCGGACTCCGCGGTACGGCCGCAGACCTCCGTGGGAGCCGAGACCGCACTCGCCACGTGGCTGCGGGCGAGTCTCGCCGGGGAATTGGAGCTGGCCGAGTCCGATCTCGACGACGACACGCCGTTCGTGGAGCTGGGTCTGGACTCGATCACGGGCGTCACCTGGACCCGGACCATCAACACCCGGCTGCGACTCTCGCTCTCCGCGACGACGGTCTACGGCCACCCGACCATCGGCGAACTGGCCCGGCACCTGGCGGGAGAGCTGGGCGTGAAGCTCGCCGCGCCCGCCCGGGTGCCGCAAGCCGCGCCCGCCCCGGCACCGCAGCCGGTACCCGCCCCGGCACCGCAGCCGGTACCCGAGCCCGTGACGTCGGACCGGCCGGCCGGGCGCGGCATCGAACTCGTCGACATCGCCGTCATCGGCATGTCCGGGGCGTTCCCCAAGGCGGACGATCTCGACGAGTTCTGGCAGAACATCCTCACGGGCCGTGACTGCGTGTCCGAGGTACCCCCCTCCCGGTGGGAGGTGGGCGAGTACTACGACGAGCGTCCCGGCACGCCCGGCAAGTCGTACAGCAAGTGGATGGGTGTGCTGGAGAACGCCCACCACTTCGACCCGCTGTTCTTCAACATCTCGCCCGGCGAGGCGGAGTACATGGACCCGCAGCAGCGTGTCCTCCTCCAGGAGAGCTGGCGCTGTATAGAAGAGGCCGGTTACAACCCCGAGGCCCTTTCCGGCACGCAGTGCGGTGTCTTCGTCGGCTGCTCGGTGAACGGCTACGGCGGCAGGCTCGACGAGACCGAGCTGAACGCCCACCAGAACCTCGGCACCAACAGCGCCGTCCTCGCCAGCCGCGTTTCCTACACGCTCAACCTCAAGGGTCCCTGCCTCTCCATCGACACCTCGTGCTCGTCGTCCCTGGTGGCGATCGCCACCGCCTGCGACAGCCTCTGCCTGGGCGACAGCGACACGGCATTGGCGGGCGGTGTATGGGTCATACCCGGGCCGGGCGTGCATGTGGCGATGAGCCAGCTGCGGGCCCTGTCCCCGGACGGCCGCTGCTACGCGTTCGACGAGCGGGCCAACGGTTTCGTACCCGCGGAGGGAGTGGGCGTCCTGCTCCTCAAGCGGCTGGCCGACGCCCAGGCGGACGGCGACCGCATCCACGCCGTCATCAAGGGCTGGGGCGTCAACCAGGACGGCAGGTCCAACGGCATCACCGCCCCCAGCGCGGAGGCACAGACCCAGCTCCAGCGGCGCGTGTACGACAAGTTCGGCATCGACCCCGCGGACATCGAACTCGTCGAGGCGCACGGCACCGGCACCGCCCTGGGCGACCCGGTGGAGATCGAGGGCCTCGTGCGGAGCTTCGAGGCACACACCGACCGGCGCGGCCACTGCGCCCTGGGCTCGGTGAAGAGCAACATCGGACACACTGCGTGCGCCGCCGGTGTGGCCAGCTCCATCAAGGCGATCCTCGCGCTGGAGCACGCGACACTGCCCCCGACCATCCAGCACGAGCGGCTCAACAACCACATCGACCTGGACGGCACCCCGTTCTACGTGAACACCCGGACGCGTTCCTGGCAGCGCGGGGACAGGCCCCGTCTGGCCGCGGTCAGTTCGTTCGGCTACAGCGGGACCAACGCACACCTCGTACTGGCGGAAGCGCCCGCGGCCCCCGCGCGACGGCCGAAGGACGGCGCCCGTCTGATCGTCCTGTCCGCCCGTACCGCCGCGCAGCTCCGGGAGCAGGCGCGTCGGCTCGTCGCCCACATCGACGGCCACCCCGGGGAGAGCCTGCGGGACCTCAGCGCCACCCTGCTCCGGGGCCGCAAGCACTTCCGCCACCGCCTGGCCTACGTGGCGAACACTCCGGGGCAGGCCGTCCGGACGCTGCGCACCTGGTTGGACTCCGGCAGCGCGCCGGCCGTCAGGACCGGTGACAACAAGCCGCAGCGCCCGCAGCGGGAGCCGGACGGGACGGCGCTGGAGCAGACGGATCCGCGCCACCTGGAATCGCTCGCAGAGCAGTACGCGCAGGGCGGGGCCGTCGCGTTCGAGCTGCTGTTCGCGGACGGGCACAAGCCGGGCAGGATCTCCCTGCCCACCTATCCGTTCGCCCAGGACCCCTACTGGCTGCACCCGGCCCGCGACGTGTCGGGGACCGCCCGGCGCGGTGCCGGAACCGGCGACGGCGCGGCCGCGGCCGACCGGACGCCCGCGCCGGACACGACCGGCGGCACCGTGCTGACGCTGGAGCCGCGATGGGAGCTGCGGGCCGCGCCCTTTGGTGCGCTCGCCGTCCCGGACGGCCACGACGTGTGGCTGGTCGGCGCCGGTCTCACCGGCTCCTCCGTACGCGCCCTGTCCGCGCTGCTGCCCCCGGGCGCCGAGCTGCGGACGTTCGAACCGGTCGCTGATCGTCCGTTGGACGCCGAGTACCTGCGGTTGACGCAGACCCTGCTGAGCGGGATACGCGCCCGCGTCGCCGAGCGCGGCGCCACCGGCGAGCGCCTCGTGCAGCTCGTCGTCCTCGGCCACGGCTCCTCGGCCGCCCGGGTACCGACCGGTGTGTCCGGCCTGCTGCGCACGGCCGCACTCGAACATCCCTGGCTGCGGACCCAGTGCGTCGAGTACCTCGACCGCTTCGATCACACCGACCCCACGTCCGCCGCCGCGCTCGCCGGAGCCATCGACGCGGACGCCCGCGACCACGCCGAGCACGACATCCGCCACCACGACGGAAGGCGATACGTCCGCCGACTGGCGGAATTCCTCCCGCACCCGCAAGCCGGGGACACCGCTGCCACCCCGTGGCGCGAAGGCGGCGTCCACCTGATCACCGGTGGACTTGGCGGACTGGGCCGGATCGTCGCCGAAGAGCTGTCCCGGACCCTTCGCCGGGGCACGATCGTCCTGGTCGGCCGCTCCGAACCCGACACCGCCCGGTTGCGTGAGCTCGGTTCTGTCGGAGCGCCGGGCGTCGTGGTCGAGTACCGCAGGGCCGACGTCACCGACCGCCGTGCCGTCGACGCCCTCGTCGCCGACGTCGTGTCACGCCACGGCGCGATCCACGGGATCGTCCACTGCGCCGGAGTGCTCCACGACGGCTACCTCGCCACGAAGACGGACGAGCAACTGCGCGCCGTCCTCGCGCCCAAGACCTCGGGCCTGGTGAACCTGGACGAGGCCACCGCGGACCAGCCGCTGGACCAGCTGATCGTCTTCTCGTCCACCGTGGCCGCGCTCGGCAACGTGGGGCAGGCGAGCTACGCGGCGGCCAACGGCTTCATGGACGCCTATGTCGCGCACCGCGGCGAACTGGCCGCGCGGGGCGCCAGGTCCGGTCGCGCCCTGTCGATCGGCTGGCCACTGTGGGCGGACGGCGGCATGCGCGTCGACGACGCGGTGCTGGCCCGGCTGCGCGACCTGGGTGTGACCCCGCTGGGCACCAGGGACGCGCTGCGGGCGCTGACGGCCGCTGCCGCTGGCGGCCGCCGGCACACGCTCGTGCTCTGCGGCGACCGCGAGCCGCTGCTCACCCGCCTGTCGGCGCAGATCGACCGGCCTGCCGCTTCCGCCGTCCTCGCCCCTCCCACGCCGGGCTCCGCTCCCGCCCAGGCCCCGACTCCCCTGCAGGCGTCCTCGGTCCCCGCCGCCGGCACGCCGCGTCCGTCGGTCCGTGAGACACAGGAGATGTGGCAGCGCACCCTCGTCGCGGAGGTGTCGGCGCAGCTGAAGGTTCCGGCCGACGAGATCGACGTGGACGGTGAGTTCGGTGAGTACGGTTTCGACTCGATCAGTCTGACCGAGCTCGCGGGCCGGCTCGGCGACCGCTTCGGTGTGAGCCTGGCACCGACCGTGTTCTTCGAACACACCACACCTGCCCGGCTCGCCGCGCACCTCGCCCGGAGCGGCCCCGAGTCCGCTCCGCGGGGCGCCACCGGTGCGGCCGACCGCACTCCCGGCACGCCCGACCCGATGGAAACGGCCCGTCGGGCACTGGTCGCGGAGGTGTCGGCGCAGCTGAAGGTTCCGGCCGACGAGATCGACGTGGACGGTGAGTTCGGTGAGTACGGTTTCGACTCGATCAGTCTGAC
>NZ_JBHXQZ010000019.1:57119-94767 GCF_042717095.1 Streptomyces sp. NPDC058632
GACCGAGCTCGCGGGCCGGCTCGGCGACCGCTTCGGTGTGAGCCTGGCGCCCACCGTGTTCTTCGAGTACCGGACCGTCGACAGCGTCGCCGCCCATCTGGCCGCGACGTACGCCGACCGGATCACGGCCGTGGACTCCGCGCCGGCCGACGCCTCCGTACCCGAGCCGGTCACCGTACCCGGCCCTGCGGCCGCCTCCGGATCAGAGACGGCCACCGTCCCCGCCTCCGGGCCGGCAGCACGGGACGCGGGCGCGGCGATGCCGATCGCCATCATCGGTGTCAGCGGAAGTTTCCCGCAGGCCCCCGACCTCACCGCGTTCTGGAACAACCTGCGCGACGGCAGGGACTGCATCACCGAGATACCCCAGGACCGCTGGGACTGGCGGGCCATGAACGACGACCCGGCCACGTCGAGCAACAGGGAGCACGTGCGCTGGGGCGGCTTCCTCGACGGGGCGGACCGCTTCGACCCCCTCTTCTTCGGCATTTCGCCGCGCGAGGCCCTCGCCATGGACCCGCAGCAGCGGCTTCTGCTCACCCACGCCTGGCAGGCACTGGAGGACGCCGGGTACGCGCCGTCGAGCCTGGCGGGCAGCGACACCGCCGTCCTCGTCGGTACCGCCCCCAGCGGCTACGGCAACCTGGTCCTCCAGGAGCGGCAGGGCGAGGACGGCTACGCGGCGACCGGGGTCTCCGGGTCCGTCGGCCCCAACCGGGTGAGCTATCTCCTCGACCTGCACGGCCCGAGCGAGCCGGTCGAGACCGCGTGCTCCAGTTCGCTGGTGGCCATCCACCGTGGCGTCGAGCTGCTGCGCAGCGGCCGGAGCGGCCTCGCCCTGGTCGGCGGCGTGAACACGATCGTCAGCCCGGATCTGCACATCGGGTACAGCCGCGCGGGCATGCTCTGCGAGGACGGCCGCTGCAAGACCTTCTCGGCGCAGGCCAACGGCTATGTGCGGGGCGAGGGCGTGGGCATCCTGGTCCTCAAGCCCCTGGACCGGGCGGAACGCGACGGCGACCGCATCCTCGGCGTCATCCGCGGTACGGCCGTCAACCACGGCGGCCGGGCCCACTCGCTGACCGCGCCCAACCCCCACGCACAGGCGGAGCTGCTCAAGGCCGCGTACCGCGAGGCGGGCATCGACCCCCGTACCGTGACCTACATCGAGGCGCACGGCACCGGCACCGAGCTGGGCGACCCCGTCGAACTCAACGGACTCAGGAGCGCTTTCGAGGCGCTGTACGAGGAGACGGCGGGCAAGCCGGGCACGCTGCCCGAACCCGCCCCCTGCGGCCTCGGATCGGTGAAGAGCAACATCGGGCACCTCGAACTGGCCGCCGGTGTGGCCGGAGTCATCAAGGTGCTGCTCCAGATGCGCCACGCCACGCTGGCCGAGAGCCTGCACTGCGAGGAGCTCAACCCCTACCTGGACTTCGAGGGGTTCCCCTTCGAGGTCGTGCGCGAGCGTCGTCCCTGGAAGCGGCCCCATGACGCCGACGGCAGGGACATCCCGCGCCGGGCCGGTGTCAGTTCCTTCGGATTCGGCGGCGTGAACGCCCATCTGGTACTGGAGGAGTACGCCCCTGCGTCGCAGAACGGGGCCTCCTCGCCCTCCTGGGCGTCCACGGACCTTCCGGCCTCCCCGGCTCACCTCTTCCCCACGAGTTCCCCGGCGTCGTCCGTGGGCTCGCGCTCCGTCTCCCGTCCTGCCCTGGTCACCCTGTCGGCCCGCACCGGGCAGCAGCTGATCGAGCAGGCCCGGCGGCTGCGCGACCATCTGCGGGACCAGCCCCTCGGAGCCGTACAGCTGTCCGACCTCGCCTTCACGCTCCAGGTGGGGCGGGATGTGATGGAGGAGAGGCTCGCGACCCTCGTCGTCTCCGTGGCGGAGCTGGAGCGCAGGCTCACCTCCTTCGTCGAGAGTCCGGACACCCACGACGGCTGGCATCGGGGCACGGTGCCCCGGCGCACCTCCGCGACCGCGGCGGCCCGGCCCGACGCCGGCCGGCTCGCCGAGGCGGACCACTGGCTCACGTCCGGCCGGCACGACCACGCCCTCGCCCGATGGGTGGCGGGCCACCCCGTCGACTGGCAGCGGTGGTACAGGCAGGCCCCACGGCCGAGGCGCACGGCCCTGCCGACCTATCCGTTCGCGCGGGAGAGCTATTGGGCCGGGCGGGGCACGCAGGGCGCGGCGACGTCGGCGGCCCTCCCGATCCCGCATCCCCCGACGCAGTACCCCTCGGCGTCGCACCCTTCCGTGCCGGCCCACCCGATGCTGCATCGCGGCATACCGGCCGCCGACGGTGACAACGGTCCGGACGACACCGTCACGTCGGTGTACGGAACCGTCTTCGACGGCACCGAGCCATTCCTGAGGGACCATCGGATACAGGGCGCTCCCGTCCTGCCCGGCGCCGCGCACCTCGAAATGGCGCGGGCGGCAGTCGTCCGCGCCCTGGGTGAAGGCGCCGCGGAGCGCGTGCGCCTCGGCGACATCGTGTGGCTGCGGCCCGCGGTCTGCCGCGGGAACCGGCTGGACCTGCGGCTGAGCCTGCGGCCCCTGACCGACGGCTCGGACGCGGCCGCCTCCGGGTACGCGTACACCATCCACAGCGTCGACACCGACGGCGCGCGCGCCCTGTGCAGCCAGGGCCGGGCGACCTCACCGGCCGCGCCGGCCGACCGCCCGGCACTCCCGCTCGGTGAACTGCGCCGCGCATGCGCCGGATCCGCCTTCTCCCCGGCGGAGATCTACGACCTGTACGACCGGGCGGGCATGGGCTACGGCCCGGCGCAGCGTTCGCTGGCCGGGCTGACCGTGGGCGCCGACGCCGTCGGACGGCCCCAGGTGCTGGCCGAACTGCGTCTGCCGCAGTCCGCGGAGGAGGATGGAGCGGCCTCCTACGGTCTCCACCCCAGCATCCTCGACGGAGCCCTCCAGGCCACCGTCGGCCTGGAGCTCCTGGCCGACGGCGGGGACGGCCGCGACGGGCGCCCGGCCCGGCCCGCGCTGCCCTTCGCGCTCCACGAGCTCGACGTGCTCGCCGCGACCCCGGCGACCGCGTACGCCTGGATCAGGTATCAGAGCGGAGCCCGCCCCGGGGACGCCTCGGCCAAGCTCGATGTCACGCTCGTCGACGAGCACGGGCGGGTGTGCGTGGAGCTCACCGGACTGAGCGCACGGGTACTCCCGGGCGAGCCGGTCCCCGCTCCCGCGAGGGGCCTCGCCGGGCCGGTGTCCGCCCCTGCCGGGGCCCCCTCCGGCCAAGACGCGCCGGGCGGAGCGCCGCTCTCCGACCGTGCCGTGCCCTACATGCGCCGCCAGCTCGCCACGGCGCTCCAGGTCGACACCGAACGGCTGGACGTCGACACTCCGCTGGAGCACTACGGCATGGACTCCATGATGGCCATGGAGCTCACGCGCCACCTGGAGGACACCTTCGGTCTGCTGCCCAAGACCTTGTTCTTCGAGGTGCGGACCATCCGCGCGCTGAGCGAGCACTTCGCCGAGGAGTACGCGGAACGGCTGCACACCGCGCTGGCCGCCGATGCCGATGCCGATGCCGGCACCGATGCGGGTACGGTCACGCCCGCCGCAGCGCCGCTCAGCCAGGCCGTTGCGGCCGCTCCGGTCGGCTCGGCCGACGCCGTGACCGACATCGCGATCGTCGGGATCAGCGGTCGGTATCCGCAGGCCGAGGACTTGGACCGGTTCTGGCAGAACCTCCGCTCCGGTCGTGACTGCATCACGGAGATCCCGGCGGACCGCTGGGACCACCGCGACTACGGTGACGCCGCCTGCAGGTGGGGTGGCTTCCTCGACGGCGTCGACCGGTTCGACCCCCTCTTCTTCAACATCTCGCCACGTGAGGCCGAGTACCTGGACCCCCAGGAACGCCTGTTCCTCCAGTGTGTCCATCACACGCTGGAGGACGCCGGATACACCGGTGAACTCCTCGCCCGGCAGTCCGCCGAGCGCGGCGCCGAGGCCTCCGTCGTGCAGGCGGGCAAGGTGGGCGTGTTCGTCGGCGTGATGTACGAGGAGTATCAGCTGCACGGAGCCCAGGCGCAGGCGCGCGGGCACCAGGTCGCGCTCTCGGGCAGCCCGTCCTCGATCGCCAACCGGGTCTCGTACTTCTACGACTTCCACGGCCCGAGCATGGCCGTCGACACCATGTGCTCGTCCTCGCTGACCGCGATCCACCTCGCCTGTGAGGCAATCAAGAGCGGCCAGTGCGAGTCGGCGATCGCCGGCGGAGTCAACGTCAGCGTCCATCCGAACAAGTACCTGATGCTGAGCCAGGGCAAGTTCGCCGCGAGCGACGGCCGCTGCCGCAGCTTCGGCGAGGGCGGCGACGGCTACGTGCCCGGCGAGGGCGTGGGCGCCGTACTGCTCAAGCCGCTGGCCCGTGCCCTCGCCGACGGCGACCGGATCCACGGAGTCATCAAGGGCACCGCGCTCAACCACGGCGGCAGGACCCATGGCTTCTCGGTGCCCAGCCCCGTCGCCCAGGGCGATGTGATCGCCCGGGCGCTCGACAGGGCCGGGGTCGACCCGGCCTCGATGAGCTACCTCGAAGCGCACGGCACCGGTACCTCGCTGGGCGACCCGATCGAACTCGCCGGCCTGGTGAAGGCGTTCCGCCGTACCGGCGGTGGCGCGTTGCCCCCGCAGAACTGCGCGATCGGCTCGGTCAAGTCCAACATCGGCCACTGCGAAAGCGCGGCCGGCATCGCCGGTGTCACCAAGGTGCTGCTCCAGATGCGCCACGGCGAGCTGGTTCCGAGCCTGCACTCCAGCACGCTCAACCCGCACATCGACTTCGACGGGACGCCGTTCCGGGTCCAGCAGCGGCTGGAACCGTGGCACGGGCCGCGCATCGCCGGAGTCTCCAGCTTCGGCGCGGGTGGCTCGAACGCCCATGTGGTCATCGCCGAGTACCAGCCGGGGACGGGCGGGCAGACGCCGGCGCGCACAGCCGTGGCGCCCGGCCCCCGCACCGCCGTGCTCCCGCTCTCGGCGGCGACCGATGAGCAGTTGGTGGAGCAGGCCCGGCGGCTTCGGGCCCGCGTCGCCGAACTCACCGACGACGACCTGCCGTCCCTCGCGTGGACGCTGCAGACCGGCCGCGTCGCCCTTGACGAAAGGCTGGCCTTCACGGCCGGCTCGCTGAAGTCCGTCGAGCAGCGGCTCGACGCGTTCCTCGCCGACCCCGCCGGGCCCGGCGACTGGGCCCGTGGCAGCGTACGACCCGGTCAGGACACCCGCACCGCCCTCGCACAGGGCGACGCGGGCCCGGAGACCGGGAACGACCCCGACCGGTTGCCGCACCGGTGGGTCAGGGGAGAGGCCGTCGTATGGGAGCGGCTGTACCCGGCGGGCGGAGCGCGGCCCCGGCGCATCGGGCTGCCCGGCTATCCCTTCGCCCGCGAGCGCCACTGGCTCGACATCGACTCCGGCTCCGACACCGACTCCGGCTCCGACACCGGCGTGGCCGTCGCCTCGCGGATCGGCGCGATCGGGACGCCCGTGCCGTCCGAGGAGGTCCTGCACCCGTTGCTGCACCGCAACGACTCAACGGCCTTCGCGCTGACCTTCCGTACCCGCTTCGACGGTTCGGAGCCCTTCCTGCGCGACCACCGGGTCGGTGACAGGTATGTGCTGCCGGCCGTGGCGCAACTGGAGATGGCCCGCGAGGCCGTCGCCCGGGCCTTCGAGCTGACCGAGCCCGGCCGCGTCCGGCTGCACGACATCGTGTGGCTGCGGCCCGTCGCCCTGGAGGGCGGCGAGCTGGTGCTGAATCTGCGGTTGCGGGTGCTGGAGGGCGACGAGACCGAGTACGAGCTGTATGTGACGGGCACCGGCGACGACGATCGCGAGGAACTGGCCGGACGAGGCCGGGCGACCCTCCTCCAGGAGGTGCCCGGACGGTACGGAGTGTCCCTGGACACCTTGCGGGCGCGGTGCGCGGGGGAACGGCTCGACGGTGTTCGGGTGTACGCGGACTTCGCCGGCAAGGGCCTGCACTACGGCCCGGCCTACCGGAGCATCGAGCGTCTCGCGATCGGCGACGACGCGGGCGACGGCGGTCCGCAGGTCTTCGCCGACCTGCGCACGCCGGACGGTGTCCGGACCGCGGCCGAGGGGCTGTGCCTGCACCCGAGCATCCTGGACGGGGCCCTGCAGGCGGGTATCGGTCTGGTCCGCCGCGGCGCCGCGGCGCCGGGCCCGGCGGCCGCGATGGTGCCGTTCGCCCTGGACAGCGTGCAGGTCCACGCCGCCACGCCCGAGCGGGCCCACGTGTGGCTCCGCTCCGGCGCGCGGACCCACGACATCGACGTGTACGACGAGCACGGCCGTATCTGCGTGGAGCTGCGCGGCCTCGCCCTGCGGGAACTGCCCGCGCCCGTCGGCCCCGTGGCGGAGACCGCGTCCGCGCTCGTGGCGACCGGCACCGCGATCCCGGCCTCGCCGGGCGCCGGGTCCGCATCCGAGTCCGGTTCAGGATCCGATTCGGGTTCCGGGGCGGGGCGTCTGGTGCTGTTGCGGCCGGTGTGGGAGCCGGAGAAGGCTCCCGCCGCTCCCACGGCCGGCGACGACGTCGACGAGCGTCATGTCGTCCTCGTCACCTTCGCGGCCGCAGAGGCGAGCGCGCTGACGGCGGCGCTGCCCGCCTCGGTGCACCACGAAGTCGTCGAGCTCACGGATGACGACCCGCTGGACGGCCAGTACCTGGTCGCGACGCAGCGCGTGTTCGCCCGGGCACGCACTCTGCTGGAGCGCGGAGTGCGCGGTTCCGCGCTGCTCCAGGTCGTCCTCGTCGGAGTTCCCGGCGAGGACGAGCACGAGCGCCGGGCCGTGTTCGGCGGGCTGAGCGGTCTGCTCAAGACCGTGACGCTGGAGAACCCCAAGCTGCGCACCGGGCTGATCGACTGCCTGGACACCGCCGTACCGGCCGTCGTCGCCGACCGGCTGCGCGCGGAGCCGGTCGGCGCCGGCAGTCCGGAGGTGCGCTACCGCGCCGGCCGGCGTCAGGTCAGGCACCTGGAGGAAGTGGTCGCCGCGCCCCGCGCGGTGACGGAGTCCTCCTGGCGCGCGGACGGCGTCTACCTGATCACCGGCGGCACCGGCGCCCTGGGCCTGATCACCGCCGAGGAGATCGCCGCCTCGGCCGGGGGCGCGACCGTGGTCCTCACCGGCCGGTCCGCGTTCACCGAGCACCAGCGGCACGCCGTCGACGCCTTGCGGGCGGCGGGGCTGCGGATGGACTACCAGCGGATGGACGTCGCCGACCGCGGCGCCGTCGAGCGTCTGCTCCAGTACGTCGCGCGCACCCACGGGCCGCTGACCGGCATCGTGCACAGTGCCGGCGTCCTGCACGACGACTTCGTGATCAGGAAGACGCCTCAGGAGCTGGAGCGGGTCCTGGCGCCCAAGGTCGCGGGACTGGTCCATCTCGACGAGCTGACCCGGGACCAGCCGCTGGAGGTCTTCCTCTGCTTCTCCTCCATGACCGGCGCCCTCGGTAATCCGGGGCAGGCCGACTACGCGGCCGCCAACGCCTTCATGGACGCCTACGCGACCCATCGCAACCGCCTCGCGGACGCCGGGCTGCGGCATGGCAGGACCCTGTCCGTCAACTGGCCGCTCTGGGCGGACGGCGGAATGCGGGTGGACGAGGCGACCGAGGAGCAGCTGCGGCGTATGGACCTCCTGCCGCTGGACACCGCGAGCGGGCTCCACGCCCTGCGGACCGGTCTGTCGGAGCTGGGCACCGGTCTGCGGGACGGCAGGCTCCTGGTCGTGGCCGGGCAGCGGGAGGCGCTGCTGCCGCGCCTGACCGGAGAGCGGGCGCAGGCCGGTGCCCCGCAGGACCGGATCCAGCGCGAACAGGCGCCGCACGACGAGGTTCCGCACGACAAGGTTCCGCACGACAAGGACCAGCGCGAACAGGCGCTGCACGACAGGGCCGTGCGCCACCTCCGCCGCGAGCTGGCAACCGCCCTCAAGCTCGGTCCCGACCGCCTGGACGCGCACACGCCGCTGGAGCGCTACGGCATGGACTCCGTCGTGGCGATGAACCTGATCGCGCAGTTGGAGAAGACCTTCGGCACACTGCCGAAGACGCTCTTCTTCGAGGTGCAGACGGTTCGCGCGCTGGCGGAGTACTTCACTGCCCGGCACGAGGACGAGCTGCGTGCGCTGTTCGGCGAGACCGGCACCGGCGTCGGCGCCTCCACGGGCACCGACGCCGGTCCGCCCGCCGGCATCGACGCGGGATCCGCGAGGCGGGAGCCGCAGCCGCAGACGGCGCCCGCGGCCGTCCGGACGTCGGCTCCGTCAAGGGTGAGGGATGAACTGCGCTCCCGCCCCGGCCACCCCCAAAACGACCACGCCGGCAGCGACAGCACCGCATCCGGCGGCGACCCCCGCCACGCCACCGGCACCGCATCCGGCGGTGGTGCCCGTGCCGGGGAGGGAACCTGCGGCGACGACATCGCAATCATCGGGATCAGCGGGCGCTATCCGGGCGCCCCGGACCCCGACGCCCTGTGGGCCCGGCTCCGCTCAGGCGACGACTGCGTCACCGAGGTCCCGGCCGACCGCTGGGACCACGAGGAACTGTTCGACCCGGACCGGGACGCGCCCGGCAAGAGCTACTGCAAGTGGGGAGGGTTCCTCGACGGGATCGACCAGTTCGATCCGCTCCTCTTCGGCATCTCGCCGAGGGAGGCCGAGACCATGGACCCGCAGCAGCGGCTCTTCCTGGAGACGGTCTGGGAGCTCCTGGAGCGGAGCGGGGTCACCCAGGAGACCATCGAGCGGCGCCACGACCGGCGCGTCGGCGTCTACGTCGGTTCCATGTACCAGATGTACCGGGCGGATGCCGAGGACGTCGTACGCTCGGCGCTGACCTCGACCGCGTCGTACAACCTCATGGCCAACCGGGTCTCGTACTTCTTCGGCCTCGAAGGGCCGAGCCTGGCCGTGGACAGCATGTGCGCCTCCTCGGCGACCGCGATCCACCTGGCCTGCGCCGATCTGCTGCGCGGCGACACCGAGCTGGCGATCGCGGGAGGCGTGAACCTGACGGTCCACCCGGACAAGTACGTCGCCCTGTCCCGGAGCGGGCTCCTGGGCAGCCACCCGGGCAGCCGCAGCTTCCGCGACGGGGACGGCTACCTGCCCGCCGAGGCGGTGGGCGCGGTGCTGCTCAAGCCGCTGGCAGCCGCGCGCAGGGACGGGGACACCGTCCACGCCGTCATCAAGGGCAGCGCCTCCCTGCACGGCGGCCGGGCCAACCGGTTCATGACGCCGAGCCACAGGACGCAGGTGAACGTGATGCGGCGGGCACTGGAGCGGGCGGGCAGCGACCCCGCCACGATCGGCTACGTGGAGGCGGCGGCCAACGGTTCGGCGCTCGGTGACGCCGTCGAGTTCAGCGCCCTGCGTGAGGTGTTCGGCTCCGTCACGGAGCCCGTCGCGCTCGGCTCGGTGAAGGCCAACCTCGGGCACCCCGAGGCGGCTTCCGGTATCGCCCAGCTCACCAAGGTCGTCATGCAGCTGCGCCATCGGGAACTGGCCCCGCAGGTGTCCATCGGCGTGCCCAACCCTGAACTGCGGCTGGAGGACGGCCCCCTCCGGCTGTGCGACGGCCTGAGCGACTGGCGGCCCCGCCAGGGGCAGGACGGCGCTCCCCGGCGCGCGCTCATCAACTCCGTCGGAGCGGGCGGCAGCCACGTCAGCATGGTCGTCGAGGAGGCCCCCGGGCCCGAAACCGCCGACGGCCGCCCCGCGCCGGGCGCCGAGACCGGCCCGTACGCGACGCGGCCGCAGTTGATCGTGCTCTCCGCGCACGACCCCGAGCGGCTGCGCGCCTCGGTGCGGATGCTGCACGACTTCGTCGGGAGCGACGACTCCGTCGGCCTGGCGGACCTCGCCCACACCCTCCAGGTGGGGCGGGACGCGCTGGCGGAGCGGCTCGCGTTCGTCGTGGAATCCCGCGCGGAACTGCGCCGGACACTGGCGGGTTTCCTGGAGTCCGATCAGCCGTCCGCCCAGCTGCACCTCGGCAACGCCGAGGACGGCGCGGGGCCCTTGGGCGACCTGCTCTCGGGCAGCCACGGCGAGACGTTCGTCGCCGGCCTCTTCGCCGACGGCGACCTGGACCGGCTCGCCGCGCTGTGGGTGCGGGGCGGCCGGGTCGCCTGGAGCGACCTGTACGAGGGACGGCGCCGCCGTCCGGTGGCGCTGTCGACGACCGCGTTCCGCCGCAAGCGCTACTGGGTCGGGTACACCGGCAGGCCGAAGCCGTCACAGGCACAGGCCACCCCGGTCACGAACCGACCGGGCGCCCCCCAGCACCGGCCCGAACCCCGGCTCGGCCCCGAGCCCCGGCCCGAGGCCGAGCCGGGAGCCGGAACGGTGTCGCGTCCCGGTGCCACCGCCTCGGCCGTCTCGGCATCCGCCGCCGCAAGCACCGGCCGGGCCCAGGATCCCGGCGGCCCCGGCCCGGCCCGGAACCCCGGTGAGGACATCGGCCGCTACCTCGCGGACTACTTCACCGAGGCGCTGGGGCTGGACGCCGGCGAACTCCCCACGGACAAGGACCTGCACGGTGTCGGCGTCGACTCGATCCTGTGGGCCCGCTTCCAGCGCGCGGTCCAGACCGATCTCGGCCTGACCCTCACCGCACGGGAGATCGTGGAGCTGGCCACCCTGGAGCGCATCGCGGCGGCACTCACCGCCCAGCGCGCACCCGAGGCTGTCGCACCACCCACCCCCGACACGACCAACGACGACGTAAGGGAGGCCAGGGCCAGGGCCCTGGAAGCGTTCCGGCAGGGCGACGTCGGACTCGAAGATCTGAAGGCACTCATGAAGGAAGCACCGGGCGCGTGAACGAGGACCAGATTCTGGCGGGCTTCAAGGCGGGCATCTACTCCGCCGAGGACGTGCTCGCCTTCTACGAGCGGCTTCAGGACGCGTCCCGGACGGACGCCCCGGACAGGTACCCCCTGTCCGAAGGACAGAAGGGGCTGTGGCTCCTCCACAAGCTGCGCCCCGACTCGGACGTGTACAACGTCCCGGTCTGCTTCCGCACCTCCGCGCCGTTCGACGTCGCGGTGTTCCAGAAGGCCTTCGAGCTGGTGGTCGGCCGCCACACCCTGCTGTCCAGCGTGGTCGTGGAGGACGAAGGCACCCCCTACCTGGTGCCGCGGACCTTCGGTGACATCCGCTTCCGCCACCAGCCGGTGCCTTCCGGTCTCCCCGAAGATGTCCTGCTCACGCTCGTGCGCGAGCAGGCCAAGGCACCGTTCGACCTGGCCCGGGACTCGCCGGCGCGTGCCTTCGTCTACTCGACGGGCCCGGCCGACGCGCCCGACACCCTCGTCCTGCTCGTCTTCCACCACCTGGTGTTCGACGGCGCCTCCACCCCCGTCCTGCTGCGTGATCTCCTCCAGGCGTACGAAGCGCTGCTCGAGGGCCGCACCCCGGAGGACACCTCCGGAGGGCAGGACAACTACGACGCGTTCGTCCGCTGGGAGGCAGACCTCCTCGCCGGGCCGGAAGGCGCACGCCACCGCACCTTCTGGCAGGACACCCTGGCGGGCCCCCTTCCCGTGCTGCGCCTCGGCATCGAGCGGGCGCCCGCGCCGGGCACCGCCGTCGTCGGAGAGACCGCCCGGCTCGCGCTCACGCCGGAGCTCGCCGCCGAGGTGCGCGACCTGTGTGCCGCCCGCGGCATCAAGCCCGCCGTTCTCTTCCTCGCCGTGTACGAACTGCTCCTGCACCGCTACAGCGGAGAGCGCGACCTGATCGTCGGCGTCCCCTCCATGGGCAGGCCGGGCGCCGCCTACGACGACTCGGTCGGCTACTTCGTCAACATGGTGCCCGTCCGGCACGGGGTGCGCGGCGACGAGCCGTTCACCGACTTCGTGCGGGAGCTGACGCTGGTCATGGCCGACGGCCTCGACCACGCCGCCTACCCGTTCCCGCGCATGGTGCAGGACCTGAGCCTGCGGACCGATCCCGACAACTCGCCGGTCTTCCAGGTCTCGTACGTCTTCCAGAACAAGCGCATGATGCACGTGACGGACGAGGTCCGCGGTCTCGGCCTCGCCCGGTCCCTCCGGTTCGTCGACCGGATCTCCCAGGAAGGCGAGTTCAAGCTCCACCTGGAGGTCTTCGAGAACGCGGCCGACGACTACACGCTGCACCTCAAGTACGACGCCCAGCGCTTCGACACCGAGGCCGTCGAGCGCTTCCTCGACCACTACCGGCGCCTGTTGCGGTCACTGGTGGCCGAACCCCGGCAGCTGCTCTCCGAGGCGTCACACCTGTCCGACGAGGAACGTCATCAGCTGCTCGGCGAATGGAACGACACCCGTCGCCCCTACTCCGACGACCGCAGCCTGCCCGACCTCCTCGACGCCGCCGTGGCCCGCCACGGTCACCGCACCGCCCTCGAACTGGGCGGGCGGACGCTGACGTACGAGGAACTCGGCGCTCGGGTCGACGCCGTGGCCCGTGAGCTGCGACACCGGGGTGTCACGGCGGACACCGTCGTCGGCGTCTGCATGGAACGCTCCTTCGAGATGGTGATCGGCCTGTGGGCGATCATGAAGGCGGGCGGCGCCTACCTGCCCCTCGAACCCGGCTACCCGGCCGAGCGCCTCCAGTACATGATCGAGGACTCCGGTGCCCGCATCCTGCTGGCCCAGACCGGAACCGACACGTTCGCGCTGTCCGGCGCCGACCGGGTGATCCGGCTCGACGCCGAGGGCCGGCCGGTCGGCGATGTCTCCGACGGCGCCGTGACACCTGTCACCGCCGCCGTCGACCCCGGCCACCTGGCGTACGTCATCTACACCTCCGGCTCCACCGGCCGTCCCAAGGGCGTGATGGTCGAGCACCGGGCGGCCGTCAACCGCATGGAGTGGATGCAGAACGAGTACGCCCTCGGTACCGACGACGTCGTGCTCCAGAAGACGCCGTTCAGCTTCGACGTCTCCGTGTGGGAGTTCGTCTGGCCTCTGATCACGGGCGCCCGCCTGGTCCTCGCCGAGCCCGCGGGCCACAAGGACCCCGACCACCTGATCTCCCTCATCCGCTCGGCCGGGGTCACGACCCTGCACTTCGTCCCGTCCATGCTGCGCCTGATGCTCGACCAGGACGGCTGGGCCCGGTGCACCTCCGTCCGCCAGGTCTTCTGCAGCGGCGAGGCCCTGCCCCCGGAGCTGCCCGCACGGCACTACGCCGTGCACGGCGCACGGCTGCACAACCTCTACGGGCCGACCGAGGCGGCCATCGACGTCAGCCACTGGGCATGCCCGCCCTCCACGGAGCCGGCCGGCACCGTGCCGATCGGCCGGCCGATCCAGAACATCCAGCTCCATGTGCTCGACGACTTCGGCCGGCTGCAGGCCGTCGGCTGCGCGGGCGAACTGCACATCGCCGGTGCCGGCCTGGCCCGCGGCTACCTGAACAACCCCGCTTTGACGCGTGAGCGGTTTGTCCCGAACCCGTACGCCGATGACCCCGACGCGCGCATGTACCGGACCGGCGACCTGGTCCGGCGGATGGCGGACGGCACCCTGGAGTACCTCGGCCGCATCGACAACCAGGTCAAGCTGCGGGGCTTTCGCATCGAACCCGGTGAGATCGAGGAGCACCTGGCGCGGCACCCGGCCGTCCGGGCCTGCGCCGTACTGGCCCGCGAGGACAGCCCCGGCGACCCACGTCTGGTCGGATACGTGGTCCTCGACCGGGAACACACCGGCGACTTCCGCGAGGAGCTCAGCCGGCACCTCGGGCGCACGCTGCCCGAGCACATGGTCCCGAACGCCCTGGTCCGCCTGGAGGGGCTGCCCCTGACCGCGAACGGCAAGCTCGACCGCAGGGCGCTCCCGGCACCCGACTCGAGCGCGTACGGCGTCGCCGGCGAGCGCGTCGCCCCCGGCACCGACACCGAGCGGGCCCTGCTCGCGATCTGCTCCGACCTGCTCGGCTTCGACGAGCAGCGCATCGGTGTGAACGACAACTTCTTCGCACTGGGCGGCCACTCGCTGCTCATCCCCAAGCTGACCGCCCGACTGGCCGACAGCGGACTCGACTGCGACCTCCAGAGCGTGTTCGGCGCCTCGACCTTCGCCGAGCTGGCGGTCACGATCGACTCCGCCGCGACCGCGGCCCAGGACGACCCGACCACGGGCGAGGCGGCTGCCGAGCCGTTCACCGTCCCGCCGAACGGCATCCCCGCCGGCTGCACCCGGATCACGCCCGACATGCTCCCGCTCGTGTCACTGACCGAGGACGAACTGGCGACGGTCGTCGCCGCGGTGCCGGGCGGAGCCGCCAACCTCCAGGACGTCTACCCGCTGGCGGCGCTCCAGGAGGGGATGCTGTTCCACCACCTCAAGGCGAGCGGCCGGGACCCCTATGTGCTCTCCGGCGTGTTCTCCTTCGAGAGCCGGGCGCACCTGGACGGTTTCGTACGGGCCCTGCGGCAGGTCGTCGCACGGCACGACGCGCTGCGCACGGCGATCCTGACCCAGGGGCTGCCGCAGCCCCTGCAGATCGTGGTCCGGCACGCCGACCTCGAACCGGAGGAGTTCGAGGTGCGCCCCGGCGCCGACATCCAGGAAGAGATCCGTGAGCTGCTGGCGCGGCCGCAGACGATGCGGCTGGACCGCGCACCCCTCATCCGGCTCCGCGCCGCCCGCCACCCCGGCACCCCGGAGTGGTTCGTGGTGCTCAACCTCCACCACGTCATCGACGACGCCACCTCGCTGGGCCTCCTGTTCCAGGAGCTGGTCGCGCACATGACGGGCAGGGAGAGCGACCTCGCGGAGCCGGTGCCGTACCGGAACTTCATCGCGCACGTCCGCCACCGTGCCCGGAGCCTCGACCCGGCGGGCTTCTTCCGCGCCCAGCTCGGCGACGTGACGGAACCGACGGCGATGTTCGGCCTGCACGACGTGCACGGCGACGGCCGCCGCGTACTGGACCTGCGCCGCCCGCTGGACAGCCGTCTCGGGCAGCGGGTCAGGGACTGCGCCAAGGAGCTGCGGGTCAGCCCGGCGACCCTGTTCCACGCCGGCTGGGCGCTGGTCGTGTCGGCGTGCAGCGGACGCGACGACGTGGTCTTCGGCACGGTGATGTCCGGGCGTCTGCAGGGCCCCCGCGGGATCGAGCGCATGCTCGGCAACTTCATCAACACGCTCCCGGTGCGCGTCGGCCTCGACGGCATGAGCGTGCGCGACCTGGTGCGCACCGTCGACCAGGAGCTGCGGGAGCTGGTGCGCCACGAGCAGACCCCGCTGGCCGTCGCCCACGGCCACAGCGACGTGCCCCGCGAGACGCCCCTGTTCAACGCGATCCTGAACTACCGGCACCTGGAGTCCGGTGACCGCGTCGACGACTCCGAGCTGGAGCGCGCGGGCGTCAGGTCACTGGCCGGCGTGATCGAGCGCAGCAACTATCCGGTCGCCCTCTCGGTCGACGACCTGGGCCATTCCTTCTCGCTCGACGCCCAGGTCGACCGGGCGCAGGACGCCGAACTGGTCATCGGCTACCTCGAAACCGCCATGGCGAACCTGATCGACGCGCTTGCCGGGGGCGGGTCGGCCGAGGGCCCGGCCCTGGAGCTGCCCGTGCTGAGCGCCGGGCTGCGCAGGCGCGTGCTGGTCGACTGGAATTCCGTTCCGGGTGTCGTTTCCGGCACGGTTTCCGGTTCTGGTTCCGGTGCGGGGCGTTGTGTCCATGAGTGGTTCGAGGAGGTTGTCGCGCGGTCGCCCGGTGCGGTGGCGTTGGAGTGTGAGGGTCGTCTTGTCTCGTACGGGGAGTTGAACGAGCGGGCGAATCGTCTGGCGCGGTATTTGCGTGGGTTGGGTGTGGGGCCGGATGTGCTGGTGGCTCTGTGTCTGCCGCGTAGTGAGTTGATTGTGGTGTGTGTTCTGGCGGTTTTGAAGGCGGGTGGTGCGTATGTGCCGTTGGATCCGTCGTCGCCGGTGGAGCGTGTGCGGTATCAGTTGGAGGACAGTGCGCCGTGTGTGGTGCTGACGGATGGTCCTTTGCCCGAGGGGCTTGGTGGCTTGTCGGTTCCGGTGGTGGATGTGCGGGGGGATGCGGGTCTGTGGGCGGGGCTTGATTCTTCCGATGTTGTGGTGCCGGGTGTGTCGTCGTCGTCCTTGGCGTATGTGATTTATACGTCGGGTTCGACGGGGGTGCCGAAGGGGGTGATGGTTGAGCATCGGAATGTGGCGCGGTTGTTCACTGCGACGGATGAGTGGTTCCGTTTCGGTGAGCGGGATGTGTGGACGTTGTTCCATTCGTTCGCGTTTGATTTTTCGGTGTGGGAGATGTGGGGCGCTCTGTTGCATGGTGGGCGTCTGGTGGTGGTTCCGCAGGCGGTGACTCGTAGTCCTGGTGAGTTCTACGAGTTGTTGTGTGCGTCGGGTGTGACGGTGCTGAATCAGACGCCGAGTGCGTTTCGGCAGTTGATCGCGGCGCAGGGTGAGGATGCGGCGGCGCACCGGTTGCGTGTGGTGGTGTTCGGTGGTGAGGCGCTGGATGTGGCGTCGTTGCGGCCGTGGATTGGCCGTTCGGTGAATCGTGGTACCGTGCTGGTGAACATGTACGGGATCACCGAGACGACGGTGCATGTGACGTACCGGTTGCTGGGTGAGGGGGATGTGGAGCGGTCGGTGAGTCCGATCGGCCGGCGTATTCCTGATCTGCGGACGTATGTTCTGGATCGTTTCGGTCGGCCGGCTCCGGTCGGTGCTGTGGGTGAGCTGTATGTGGGTGGTGCGGGTGTCGCGCGGGGTTATCTGAATCGTCCGGAGCTGAGTGCGGAGCGTTTCCTGGATGATCCGTTCTGTGGTGTTGCGGGTGCGCGGATGTACCGGACGGGTGATCTGGCGCGGTGGTCCTCGGACGGCACGCTGGAGTATCTGGGCCGTAACGACGAGCAGGTCAAGATCCGTGGATTTCGTATCGAGCTCGGGGAGATCGAGGCGAAACTCGCCGAACACCCCGCCGTCCAGGAAGCCCGCGTCGTGGTACGCGAATACGACGACCAGGACCGCCGCCTGGTCGCCTATGTGGTGCCGTCGGCAGAGCGGGCCCCCGCCGTCCGTGAGCTGCTGCGCATGGGCCGCGCCGAGCCCGAAGCGCTCGCGCAGACCTGTGAACTGCCCAACGGCATGACGGTCTTCCAGCAGAACAAGAGCGAGACGGAATTCGTCTACGAGGAGATCTTCACCAACCTCGAATACCTGCGGAACGGGATCACCATCCGCAACGGTGACCGCATCTTCGACGTGGGTGCCAACATCGGCATGTTCACGCTCTTCGCAGGCAGCCGCTGCCCCGACGCGAAGATCTACGCCTTCGAACCGATCCCGCCCGTGTTCGATTCGCTGCGCCGCAACGTGGAGCTCCACGGCCTGGACGCCAAGGTCTACGCGTGCGGTCTCGCCGCGGAGGCCAAGGAGGAGATCTTCACCTTCTACCGGCACAACACCGTCATCTCCTCCAGTGTGACCACCGCCGAGCAGGCGCACGAGATGGTCCGCTCCTACCTCCGCAACCAGGAGGAACTGGCCACGGACGGAGCAGGCGGCACCGACGGCGAGGCAGCCGGCGACGAGCTCGTCGACGAACTGGTCGACGCGCGGCTCAACAGCGAGCAGTTCACGTGCAGCCTCAGGACCCTCTCGGAGGTCATCGAAGAGGAGGCGGTCGACCGGATCGACCTCCTGAAGATCGATGTGGAGAACGCCGAGTACGAAGTGCTCAAGGGCATCCACTGGCGGGACTGGCCCAAGATCCGCCAGCTCGTGGTGGAGCTCCACGACGTCAACGGGCAGCTGGAGAAGGTCGTCACCCTCCTGAAGGCCCTCGGCTACGACGTCGTCTGCGAGCAGGACAACCGGCTGCTGCGCAACACCACGCTCTACAACGTCTACGCGCGCCGGGCCGACGAGGCACCGCACGTCGCCGACACCGACGAGCCGTCCACGGCCGGCACCCGATGGTCCGGCTCCGCCGCGCTGCTCGGGGACGTCCAGAGCGCCCTGCGCGCGGCGCTGCCCGAGTACATGGTCCCCGCCGCCCACGTCCTGCTCGACGAACTGCCGCTCACGCAGAACGGCAAGCTGGACCACCGCGCCCTGCCCGCTCCGGAGAGCCTTCGCCGAAACGCGGAGCAGCCGGTCGCCCCGCGCACCGAGTCCGAGCGGACCGTCGCCGCCGTCTGGGCAGACCTCCTGCGCACGGACGCCGACGTCCTCGGCGCGCACAGCAACTTCTTCCAGCTGGGAGGCAACTCGCTGCTGGTGACCCGGCTCGTCAACCGCCTGGCGCAGACGACCGGCGCGGAGCTGCCCATCCAGGCCGTCTTCGACGGGCCGACCCTCGCGGAAATGGCCGCCGAGCTGGAACGGCGTGCCCCCACGGCGCCGGCCGAGGGCGCGCTCGACGTGGCCACGATCCTGGAGAGCATCGGCCTCATCGAGAACATGAGCGAAGAAGAGCTGGACGCGTTGGAAGGCCAGATCTGATGACCACGGGGCCGAACATGAGCACGACGAACAACGACAACTCGCCGGAACTGATCAGGAAGATCAAGTCCCTGCCCGCCAAGCAGCAGCGCGCCCTGATCGCGATGCTCAAGAAGCAGGGCGTCGACCTTTCCGCGCTGGAGGCCATCCGTCCGTACCCCCGCACCGGGGACGGGCCGGTCCGGCTCTCCTTCGCGCAGCAGCGACTGTGGTTCCTGGCCAGGCTCGACGGGACCAGCGCGTACTACAACATCCCGATGGCCATGCGGCTGCGCGGGCCGCTCGACCGTCCGGCGCTGCTGCGCGCCCTGGAGACGATCGTCCAGCGGCACGAGGTCCTGCGCACCCGCTTCGTGGAGCGGGACGGAGTGCCCTACCAGGACATCGGTGACGGCAGCGGCTTCGCCGTCTCGCAGGAGGAACTCGCCGACCCCGCCGAGCTTCCGTCGATCTGCGAGCGCGAGGCCGTGGAGCCGTTCGACCTCGCCCGCGAATCACTCATCCGGGTGCGCCTGCTGCGCCGGTCCGAGCAGGAGCACGTCCTGCTCGTGACCATGCACCACAGCGTGTCCGACGGCTGGTCGCTCGGTGTCTTCTTCCGCGAGATGGTCACCCTCTACGAGGCGTTCTGCGCGGGTGCGGAGTCGCCGCTCGCACCCCTGCCGATCCAGTACGCGGACTACGCGCACTGGCAGCGCCAGTGGCTGGTCGACGAGGTCCAGGCCCGCCAGGTGAGCTACTGGAAGCAGCAGCTGGACGGGATCGACCCCCAGCTGTCCCTGCCGACGGACCGGGCGCGCCCCGCCGTCAAGACGTACCAGGGCGCGCACGAGCGCTTCCATCTCCCGAAGGACCTGCTGGCGCGGCTCAAGGAGCTCGGCGAACAGCACGACGTCACGCTCTACATGACACTGCTGTCGGTCTACGCCCTGCTGCTCCACCACTACGGCGAACAGACCGACATCCCCATCGGCACCCCCGTCGCCAACCGCAACCGCATCGAGTCCGAGGGTTTGATCGGCTTCTTCGCCAACACCCTGGTGATGCGTGCCGACCTGTCGGGCGACCCGACCTTTGCCCAGTTGCTCGGACGGGTGAAGGACGTAGCCCTGCAGGCGTACAGCCACCAGGACGTGCCGTTCGAGGCCGTGGTCGACGCGCTCCAGTTGGAGCGCAGCCTCAGCCACTCACCGGTCTTCCAGGTGGCGTTCGTCCTCCAGGAGGCACAGGCCGACAGCGAGGTACGCCTGGGTGACCTCGACGTCTCCCTCATCGAGTTCGACTTCGACATCACCAAGTTCGATGTGACGCTCGACCTGCGCGAGGCACCCGACGGACTGATCGGCGCCGTCGAGTACAACACCGACCTGTTCGACCGGGAGACCGTCCGGCGCTTCGTACGCCACTACACCGCCCTGCTCCATGCCGTCGTGGCCGAGCCGCAGCAGCGGATCTCCCGGATCAGCACCCTCGACGAGGCCGAGCGGCATCAGGTCCTCGTGGAATGGAATTCCGTTCCGGGTGTCGTTTCCGGCACGGTTTCCGGTTCTGGTTCCGGTGCGGGGCGTTGTGTCCATGAGTGGTTCGAGGAGGTTGTCGCGCGGTCGCCCGGTGCGGTGGCGTTGGAGTGTGAGGGTCGTCTTGTCTCGTACGGGGAGTTGAACGAGCGGGCGAATCGTCTGGCGCGGTATTTGCGTGGGTTGGGTGTGGGGCCGGATGTGCTGGTGGCTCTGTGTCTGCCGCGTAGTGAGTTGATTGTGGTGTGTGTTCTGGCGGTTTTGAAGGCGGGTGGTGCGTATGTGCCGTTGGATCCGTCGTCGCCGGTGGAGCGTGTGCGGTATCAGTTGGAGGACAGTGCGCCGTGTGTGGTGCTGACGGATGGTCCTTTGCCCGAGGGGCTTGGTGGCTTGTCGGTTCCGGTGGTGGATGTGCGGGGGGATGCGGGTCTGTGGGCGGGGCTTGATTCTTCCGATGTTGTGGTGCCGGGTGTGTCGTCGTCGTCCTTGGCGTATGTGATTTATACGTCGGGTTCGACGGGGGTGCCGAAGGGGGTGATGGTTGAGCATCGGAATGTGGCGCGGTTGTTCACTGCGACGGATGAGTGGTTCCGTTTCGGTGAGCGGGATGTGTGGACGTTGTTCCATTCGTTCGCGTTTGATTTTTCGGTGTGGGAGATGTGGGGCGCTCTGTTGCATGGTGGGCGTCTGGTGGTGGTTCCGCAGGCGGTGACTCGTAGTCCTGGTGAGTTCTACGAGTTGTTGTGTGCGTCGGGTGTGACGGTGCTGAATCAGACGCCGAGTGCGTTTCGGCAGTTGATCGCGGCGCAGGGTGAGGATGCGGCGGCGCACCGGTTGCGTGTGGTGGTGTTCGGTGGTGAGGCGCTGGATGTGGCGTCGTTGCGGCCGTGGATGGGCCGTTCGGTGAATCGTGGTACCGAGCTGGTGAACATGTACGGGATCACCGAGACGACGGTGCATGTGACGTACCGGTTGCTGGGTGAGGGGGATGTGGAGCGGTCGGTGAGTCCGATCGGCCGGCGTATTCCTGATCTGCGGACGTATGTTCTGGATCGTTTCGGTCGGCCGGCTCCGGTCGGTGCTGTGGGTGAGCTGTATGTGGGTGGTGCGGGTGTCGCGCGGGGTTATCTGAATCGTCCGGAGCTGAGTGCGGAGCGTTTCCTGGATGATCCGTTCTGTGGTGTTGCGGGTGCGCGGATGTACCGGACGGGTGATCTGGCGCGGTGGTCCTCGGACGGCACGCTGGAGTATCTGGGCCGTAACGACGAGCAGGTCAAGATCCGTGGATTTCGTATCGAGCTCGGGGAGATCGAGGCGAAACTCGCCGAACACCCCGCCGTACGCTCCTGTGCCGTGCTGGCCCGGGAGGACCCGCCCGGCGACAGGCAACTGGTGGCCTACGTCGTCCCGACCGACGACCTCTCCGGCGGTGACCCCTCCGTCGACAGGCCGGGAACACCCGACCACCGCGCCGAACTCGCCCGCCACCTGCGGCGGACGCTGCCCGACTACATGGTTCCCAGTGCCTTCGTGGCACTGGAGCGACTGCCGATCACCGCCAACGGCAAGCTCGACCGCAAGGCGCTGCCCGCTCCGGGGATCGACGCCTACGCCCAGCGCGACTACACACCGCCCAGCACCCCCACCGAGCGGATCCTCAGCTCCGCCTGGGCCGAGCTGATGGGCTTCGACGAGGGACGCGTCGGCGCCCACGACAACTTCTTCGCGCTGGGCGGGCACTCCCTGCTCATCACCGTCCTGATAGCCCGGCTCAAGGAACACGGGCTGGACGTCACCGTACGCAGCGTCTTCAACAGCCCCACGCTGGCCGACCTGGCAGCCGAGATCGACCGCGGGACGGGCGGCGGCCCCGCCTACCAGGTCCCGGACAACCCGATACCGCCCGACTGCGAGCGGATCACCCCGAAGATGCTGCCGCTGGTCCGGTTGGACCAGGCCGAGATCGACTCCGTCGTGGAGAAGGTGCCCGGCGGCGCGCCCAACGTGCAGGACATCTACCCGCTCGTGCCGTCGCAGGAGGGCATCCTCTTCCATCACCTGATGGATCCCGCGAACGACCCGTACGTCATCCCGATCCTGCTCGTCGCTCCTGACCAGCAGGTGTGCGACTCCTTCGTGGCCGCCCTCCAGGCGCTGATGGACCGCCACGACGTGATGCGCACCGCCGTGGTCACCGAGGGCCTGCCCGAACCGGTACAGGTCGTGCTGCGCGACGTACGCCTGGAGGTCGAGCGGCTGAGCCTCGATCCGGACGAGGACGCCGAGCGGCAGGCCCGCGCCTGGCTGTCCCGGCCGGGCGCGATGAGCCTGGACCGGGCGCCGCTGCTGCGGCTCGCGATCGCCGCGGACCGGCACTCCGCACAGCGCTACCTGCTGCTGAGCGTGCACCACCTCATCGAGGACGCGACGTCCCTGCGGCTCATCCTCGACGAGCTGACGGCCCACATGGCCGGCCGTCCGGAGCGGCTGGCCCCGCCCCCGGCCTACCGCGACTTCGTCGGCCACACCCTGCACCAGTTGGCCTCCAAGGACGCGGAGGCATTCTTCCGTCAGGAGCTGGGCGACGTCACCGAGCCGACCACACCGTTCCAGCTGGTGGACGTGCACGGCGACGGCAGCCGGGTCCGCGACCTGCGCCGCTCGCTCCCGGCCGGACTGACACGCGACCTGCGCGAGCAGGCCCGACGCCTGCGCATCAGCCCCGCCGGCCTCTTCCACGCAGCGTGGGCCCTGGTGACCGCGGCCACCAGCGGGCGCGACGACGTGGTGTTCGGCACCGTCCTGTCCGGACGCCTCCAGGGCGTCCCCGGCGTCGAGCGGATGCTGGGCAACTTCATCAACACCCTGCCCCTGCGGGTACGGCTGCGCGACCGCAGCGTCCAGGAGCTGGTGTCCGACGTCGACGCCGGTCTGAAGGAACTGATCTCCTACGAGCAGAGCGCGCTCACCCTGGCCCAGCGGTCCAGCGGTCTGGACAGCGACGCCACCCTGTTCAGCTCGATGATCAACTACCGGTACTTCGAGCCCCGGCAGGGCGACGAGGGCCCGGCCACCCTGGAGGACCTGGGCATCCGCTGGCTGGGATCCCTGGACCGCACCAACTACCCGGTCGGTGTGTCGGTCGACGACACCGGGACCGAACTCTCCCTGAACGCGCAGGTCGACGCCACCCTCTCGCCGGACGCGGTACTGGGGTACGTGGAAGCCGCGCTGTCCGGGATCGTTGCCGCGCTGGCCGACGACGACGGGGCCGGCACCCGGGCGCTCGACATCGACGTCGTCCCGCCCGCGGAGCGCCACCGTCTGCTGACCGAGTGGAACGACACCGCCAAGCCCTACCCCGACGACCACTGCCTGTCCGAGCTCTTCGAGGAGCAGGTGCGCGAGCGGCCGGACGCCGTCGCCGTCGAGTACGGCGACCAGCGTCTGACCTACGCGCAGACCAACGCCCGTGCCAACCGCGTCGCCCATTACCTGCGGGAACAGGGCGTGGGCCCGGACACCCTCGTCGGCCTGTGCGCACAGCGCTCACCGGAGATGGTGATCGGGCTGCTCGGCATTCTCAAGGCGGGCGGGGCCTACGTCCCCATCGACCCGGGCTACCCCCGGGAACGCATACGCACCCTGGTCGCCGGCTCCGGTGTGGGCATCGTGCTCAGCGAGTCGACCCAGCCTGACTCACTCCTCGAGGACACCGCGGACGGCGCCCGCCCCCAGGTCGTCCACCTGGACACCGGGGAACGCGCCGACGACCGCGCCCAGGTGCTCGCCGGCCGGCCGGCGAGCGACCTGACCCGGGCGGAGCTGGGGCTCACCCCCGACCACCTCGCCTACGTCATCTTCACCTCGGGTTCCACCGGGCTCCCCAAGGGTGTCCTCGTGGAGCAGCGCGGCGTCGTCCGTCTGGTGCGCAACCCCGACTACTTCCCGACCACCTCCGCCACCGTCATGCTCCACCACTCGTCGATCTCGTTCGACGTGGGCTCGCAGGAGGTCCTCGGCCCGCTGCTGTCCGGCGGCCGACTGGTCCTGCACGACGGCGACTCCAAGGATGTCGGCCATCTGCTCGACCGGGTGGAGCGCTCGGGCGTCACCATGATGGCCCTGTCGGCGGCCTTCCTCCCGGCCTTCGCCGAGGCCGCGCAGGGGCGAAGCCTGCCGCTGGAGTACCTGGGCGTGGGCGGGGAGACGTTCTCCGCGAAGGACGTACGCCGGCTCCACCGGGCGCATCCCGGGCTGACCGTCGTCAACGCCTACGGCCCCACCGAGAACAGCATCGCCTCCACCTGCCACGTCATCCCCCGGGACATCGCCGAGGACGCCGTCATCCCGATCGGCAGGCCCATCGCCCGGTCCACCGCGTATGTGCTCGACGAGGGCCTGCGGCCGGTGCCGTGCGGTGTCGTCGGGGAACTGTGCGTGGGCGGCCCCGGCGTGGCACGCGGCTATCTCGACAACCCGGAGCTCACCGGGCTCCGGTTCGTCACCGACCCCTTCGCCGACGAGCCCGGCGCCCGGCTGTACCGCACGGGCGACCTGGCCCGATGGCTGCCCGACGGCACCCTGGAGTTCATCGGCCGTGCCGACAACCAGGTGAAGGTGCGGGGCTTCCGCGTCGAGCTCGGCGAGATCGAGAACGCGCTGCTGTCCCACTCCTCCGTACGGAGCACCGTCGTCACCACTCAGGCCGCGGGCGAGACCAAGAGGCTCGTCGCGTACGTACGGCCCACGGCGGAATGGCTCGACACCACCGCCCGGAGCCGGAACGCCGAACGCCTCGAGCAGTGGCAGGAGCTCTTCGAGGACCAGTACTCCGGCCCGGCCGAGGGCGACGCCACCGACGAGCCCAGCCTGATCGGCTGGAACAGCAGCTACACCGGGGAGCCCATCCCCGAGGCCGAGATGGGCGAGTGGATCGACGGCACGGTCCGGCAGATCGAAGCGTTCCGGCCCCGGCGCCTGCTGGAGGTCGGTTGCGGAACCGGACTCCTCCTCTTCCGCTACGCCGAAGCCTGCGAAGCGGTGCACGCGTTCGACATCTCCGCCTCGGCCCTGGCCGGGGTCCGTCGTGGGGCCGACCGCCGCGGCTGGTCCCACATCACCCTCAGCCAGGGTGACGCCCGGTCCGTGACCGTGCCTCCGGGGACGGAGAAGTTCGACACCGTCGTCGTCAACTCCGTCGTGCAGTACTTCCCGAACCGGCTGTACCTGGAGGAGGTGATCGAGCGCCTGCTTCCCCTCGTCGAGGACGGCGGCCGGATCATGATCGGGGACGTCAGGAACCTCGATCTGTTCTCCGCCCACGTCGGTGCCGTGGAACGCAGCCGGCTGCCCGTGCGCACCTCCGCCGGCACGCTCGCCCGACAGGTGCAGCGCCGCCGCCAGCAGGAGACCGAACTGCTGGTCAGCCCCAGCTACTTCGCCGGGCTCACCGACCGCTTCCCGCAGATCGGCTCCGTCGACCTCATGGTCAAGCGCGGACTGGGCGACAACGAGATGCTCAGCTACCGCTACGACGTCGTCCTGGTCAAGGGCGCCGCCGCGCCGCCCGAGGACCTGCCGTGGCTGACCGCCACCACCCCCGGTGAGCTGCGCACCCTCCTGGAGGGCGGCGGACACCGCCGCTTCGGTGTCACCGGACTGGTCAACCCGAAGGTCGCCGACGACGTCCGCGTCAGCCAGGGCCTGACCCGCTGGCCCGCCCGGACGCAGGTGGAGCCACTCGTCGGCGCCTCACGCCTCTCCGACGACGCCGCCGCGCAGGTGCGGGAGCTCGAAGCCGTACTCCGGTACGCCGAGGAACTCGGCCACCACGTCGCGGTGACCTGGTCCCAGGACCGGCTGGACGGCCTCGACGTGATCCTCGCCAAGGGGGAGCCACCCCGCGCGCGGGCCCGTGAGGACTACCGCCGGTCGTACCTGGCGAACGTCCCGCAGATCGCCCGCACCGGCCAGGAGATGACCAGGACGCTCAAGGAGCACCTGTCCGGCAAGGTGCCCGAGTACATGGTGCCCAGCGTCTTCGTGGCACTCGAAGAACTGCCCCTGACCCCCAACGGCAAGGTCGACAAGCAGGCGCTCCCCACGCCCGACGAGACCGATGTGCACAAGGAGGTGTACGTCGCACCGCGCAGCGCCACCGAACTCGTCCTGTGCCGGCTGGTCCAGGACGTCCTCGGGCTGGAGCGCGTCGGCCTCCAGGACGGCTTCTTCGACCTGGGCGGTCACTCCCTCCTCGCCACCCGTCTCACCATCCGGGTGAAGCAGGGGACCGGCAAGGAGTTGCCGCTCCAGACGATCCTCTCCGGCGCCACCATCGGCGAGATGGCCGAGGCACTGGACGCCGCACCGGGCACCGCCCCGGCGCAGAGCGTCCCGCTGCTGCCCGTCACCGACGGGGCCGAGGTGGTACCGCTCTCGTTCCAGCAGAGCGAACTGTGGTTCCTCAACCCGCGCGAGCACCTGGGATCGGCGTACGACAACGTACAGATGGCCTACCGGATCATCGGCAGGCTGGACCGCCGGGCCTACGCGGGCGCGTTCGAGGCGCTCGTCGCCCGCCACGCGATCCTGCGCACCAGCTATCCGCGGTGCGGCGACTCCCTCACCCAGCGCGTGAACGACGTGTCCGGCTTCTCCGTGGCCTTCGAGGAGGTCACCGGTGACAGCGCGGTCGCCGACCTGCTGCGGGCCGAGCGGGTGCGGCCGTTCGCCCCGGACGACCGGCACATGCTGCGCGTCCACATCCTGACCCTGTCGGAGTACGAGCACGTCGCCGTGGTGACCCGGCCGTGGGGCATCTTCGACGGCTGGTCGACCGGCATCTTCGTGGCCGAACTGAACGCTGCCTACCGGGCGCTGAGCCGGGGGGAGGAGCCGTCCCTGCCGGAACTGCCCGTGCAGTACCCGGACTTCGCCCACTGGCAGCGTCGTGCCGTGGACGAGGCGGCCCGCGAGGGGCAGAAGGCGTACTGGCGCTCCCAGCTTGCCGCACTGCCGTCGTGCGCGTCGCTGCGCACCGACTACCGGCGGCCCCCGGTCAAGTCGTACCAGGGGTCGTCGGTCGAGCTGAAGGTCCCCCCGGAGGTGCTCGGGCAGCTCCACCGCTTCAGCCAGGAGCAGGGCGGCACGCTCTACATGACGCTCCTGTCGGCGTACGCGGCGCTGCTCGGCGCGTACACCCCGGACCGCGAACTCGCGATCGGTTCTCCGGTCACCAACCGACCCCTGCCGGAACTGGAAAGGCTCGTCGGCTACTTCATCAACGTACTGGTGATGCGGCTCGACGTGACCGCAGACCGGGGCTTCGGCGAACTGCTGGGGCAGGCCAAGCGGGTCACGGCCGCGGCCCATGAGCACAAGGACGTTCCCTTCGCCGACCTGGTCCGGGAGTTCGTGCCGAAGCCGGATCCCGCCCACTCCCCGCTGTTCCAGGTCATGTTCAACCTGGTGCCGGCGGCCGGACCCGCACCGCGGGACGAAGAGGCCGGGCACCTGGCGTTCGTGCCGCTGCGGACCGACAGCGGGGTGGCGAAGTTCGACCTCAACCTGGTCGTCCGGGAGACGCCCGCAGGACTGCACGGATACCTGGAGTACAGCACCGACCTGTTCGCCAGGAAGACGATTGAGGAAATGGCGGCCACTTATGAGAGGTTGCTGCTCAAGATTGTGACGAATCCCGGGGCGAGCATCTCGCAGCTGCGTGAAGCGGCGGCGCACAGCTCCCTCGGATAGGTCACCACCCACCCCTGTCCGCCGTATTTCACAGAATGATGGTGCGCACATGACCAAGGAAGAAATCTTTCCGCTGATCACCGAGGCAATTCGCGAGATCCTCCCCGAACTCGCGGACCGCGCCTTCCAGGATTCCGATTCCCTGGAGGATCTCGGCGCGAACTCGATGGACCGCGCGGAGATAGTGATGATCGTGCTGGAGGAAATGGACCTGGAGATACCGCTGGTCGACACCTACGGCCCGCGGAATCTGGGCGAACTCGCCGAGCGGCTGAGCGAAATAGCAGCGGTCAGGGCGGGGTGACGTGAGGGACTCCGTCGGCAACACCGCCACCGCCGACATCGAACTCGTGGTCACCGGGCTGGGCGTCACCACCGCCATCGGCCAGGGCAAGGACGCCTTCGCCCTGGGGCTGTTCGCCGGGAACCACGGGTTCGCGGTCATGGACCGCCCCGGCCGGCAGCTCGGCACCCGGTTCGTGGGCGCCGAGATACCGAGGCTGGAGCCCACCACCCGGCTGACCGCGCGGGACCTGCGTACCGTCTCCCTCACCGGACAGGTCGCCCTGGCCACGCTCGAAGAGGCATGGACCGAGGCCCGGCTGGACGAGTTCGACCCCGAGCGGATCGGTCTCGTCATCGGAGGCAGCAACCTCCAGCAGCGGGAACTGGTCCTGGCGCACGACCGGCACCGGGCCAAGCCGCGCTTCCTGCGGCCCAGCTACGGCATGTCCTTCCTGGACACCGACCTGTGCGGACTGTGCACCACCGCGTTCTCCGTTCGCGGCTTCGCCCACACCGTGGGCGGCGCCTCGGCGAGCGGCCAGCTCGCGATCATCGAGGCGGCGGAGGCGGTCGCCTCCGGCCGGGTCGACGTCTGCATCGCCGTGGGCGCGCTGGCGGACCTGTCGTACTGGGAGCTGCTGGGGCTGCACTCGATGGGCGCCATGGCGTCCGAGGAGAGCGCGCACGCCCCCGGCCTCGCCTGCCGGCCCTTCGACCGGCAGCGGGCCGGCTTCGTCTTCGGCGAGGCGTGCGGCGCGCTGGTCATCGAGCGCCGGGGCGCCCGGCCGGGTCAGGAGGACACCCTCTACGCGCGGCTCAGCGGCTGGTCGGTGCAGCTGGACGGCAACCGCAATCCCAATCCCTCCCTGGACGGCGAGACCCGGGCGATCCGCCAGGCCCTCGATCGGGCCGGGCTGACCGCCGACGCCATCGACTACGTCAACCCCCACGGCACCGCCTCCCACGTCGGAGACGAGACGGAGGTGGCGGCGCTGCGGGCCTGCGGCCTCACGCATGCCGCGATCAACGCCACGAAGTCGATCACCGGTCACGGCCTGACGGCGGCCGGAGCCGTCGAGGCGGTCGCCGCGCTCCTCCAGATGAAGCACGGACGACTGCACCCGACCCGCAATCTCACCGACCCGATCGACGCGTCCCTGTGCTGGGTGCGCGCCGAGGCCGTCGAGACCGAGGTGCGCCACTGCCTGAGCCTGAGCATGGGCTTCGGCGGCATCAACACCGCACTGTGCATGAGCACATGCGACTCATAGAGAGCAGATGAACGTACGCCATGTCCCGCGTCGGTATCGAAGCGATGAACGTGTTCGGCGGCTCGGCCGTGCTCGACGTCATGCAGCTGGCGAAGCACCGGGAGCTCGACCTCCCGAGACTGAACAACCTGCTGATGAAGGAGAAGACCGTCGCGTTGCCCTTCGAGGACCCGGTGACCTTCGGGGCCAACGCGGCCAGGCCGATCCTCGACCGGATGAGCGCGGCGGAGAAGGACAGCATCGAGCTGCTGATCACCTGCACGGAGTCCGGCTTCGACTTCTCGAAGTCGGCCAGCACCTATCTTCACGACCAGCTCGGGCTGAGCCGCAACTGCCGGATGTTCGAGCTGAAGCAGGCGTGCTACGCCGGCACGGCCGGGCTCCAGATGGCCTGTAATCTCATTCTGTCGGGCACCTCGCCGGGCGCGAAGGCCCTGGTGATCGCGACGGACATCTCGCGCTACATCCTTCAGGACGGCGACGACGCGGCAGCGCAGGACTGGGCCTACGCGGAGCCGAGCGGCGGCGCGGGCGCGGTGGCCATGCTGATCAGCGACACCCCGCACGTCTTCCAGCTCGACGTCGGCGCCAGTGGCTACTACGGCTACGAGGTCATGGACACCTGCCGTCCGGCGCCGGACAGCGAGGCGGGCGACGTGGACCTGTCCCTGATGTCGTACCTGGACTGCTGCGAGAAGGCGTACCTGGCGTACGAGGGCAAGGTGGAGGGCGCCGACTACCGCGACTCCTTCCAGTACCTCGCCTTCCACACCCCCTTCGGAGGCATGGTCAAGGGCGCCCACCGCACGATGATGCGCAAGGTCGCCAAGGCCAAGGGCGCCGAGATCGCCGAGGACTTCGAACGGCGCGTCGTGCCCGGCCTGACCTACTGCCGGCGCGTCGGGAACATCATGGGCGCGACCGTCTTCCTCTCCCTGGCCGGCACCGTCTGCAACGGCCGCTTCGACACGCCCCAACGCCTCGGTCTGTTCTCGTACGGATCCGGCTGCTGCTCCGAGTTCTACAGCGGCGTCGTGACCCCCGACGGCGCGGCACGGCTGAGGGACATGGGCATCGAGGAGCACCTGGACACCCGCTACCAGCTGTCCCTCGGCGAGTACGACGCGCTCCTGCGGGAGAGCGAGTTCGTCCGGGTCGGCACCCGCGACACCGTCGTGAACCAGGAGTACGTCCCCCGCACCCGGCGCGGCACGGGGTCGGCTCCGCGCCTCGTACTGAAGGCGATCAAGGAGTTCCACCGGGAGTACGCATGGATCGACTGACCTACTCCACCCTGCGGGTACGTGAAGAGGGCAGCGTGCTGTTCGCGCGCATCCACCGGCCGGAGGCGGGCAATGCCATCAACGCCGACCTCGTGCACGAGCTGAACGACGTCTTCACCAGGGCATCGGCCTCCCCGGCCGTCACCGTCGTCGTCCTCGAAGGACTGCCCGAGGTGTTCTGCTTCGGGGCGGACTTCCACGCGATCAGCGACGCGGCACGCCAGGGCCGGGACACGGCGTTCAACCCCGAGCACATGTTCGAGCTCTTCCGGCGGATGGCGTACGGGGACATCCTCACCATCGCCCACGTCCGGGGCAGGGCGAACGCGGGCGGAGTGGGCCTGGTGGCGGCGAGCGATGTGGTGATCGCCGACGAAAGCGCGTCGTTCAGCCTCTCCGAGCTGCTGTTCGGGCTGATACCGGCGGTCGTCCTGCCGTACCTGATCCGCCGGACCGGCTTCCAGCGCGCCCACTACCTCGCCGGTACGACCCAGACCATCGACGCCCGGCAGGCACACGAATGGGGGCTGGTCGACGCCCTCGGCGCGGACAGCAACGCGCTGGTGCGCCGCCATCTGCAACGCCTGGGCCGCCTCTCCAAGAAGGGCGTCGGGCGCTACAAGGCGTACCTGCGGGAACTGTCCCCGATCTCCGAGCACACCAAGGGCGTCGCACTGGCCACCAATCGAGAGGTGTTCGCGGACCCCGACAACGTGCGGGCGATCCGGCGTTACGCGGAGCGTGGCGTCTTCCCCTGGGAGGACACCGCCACGGCTGACCTGCCTGCCGCCTCTTCGGACACCACCGAGCCCCCCGCGCCCACGCCGCCGCCGGGCTCTTCCCCCGGCGCGTCCACGGACCACGCGCACCGCCCCTCGCGCGCCCCGGCCGGGCGGGACGAGCAGCCCGCCCCGCCCGGCCCGCGGACCCCACCGACCGAGGACACCGTGGACCCACACCACCACCCCACCGAACGGTTCGCCGTCCCGCCCCAGGCTCTTGGCAGCCCTCGATTCCGCGAGGCCCACGGCATCGACTACAACTACGCTGCGGGCGCGATGTACAAGGGCATCGCCTCGGTCGAACTCGTCACCGCCCTCGGCAACGCCGGAATGCTGGGCTTCTTCGGCACCGGCGGACTGGCCCCAGACGCCATCGACGACGCGATCACGCGGATCAAGCGGGACCTGCGTCCCGGTCGCGCCTACGGCATGAACCTGCTCAGCAACCCGCAGGAGCCCGAGCTGGAAATGCGTACCGTGGAGCTCTACCTGCGCCACGAGGTCCGTTCCGTCGAGGCATCGGCCTACGTCCGGCCGACCCTCCCGCTCGTGCGCTACCGGCTGGCGGGACTCGGCACGGACGGCGACGGCCGGATACGGCAGGACCACCACATCGTCGCGAAGGTGTCGCGTACCGAGGTCGCGGAGCGGTTCCTGCGCCCGGCGCCGGCGGAACTGGTCCGCCGACTGCTCGACCGCGGTCTGATCACCCCCGAGCAGGCGGAGCTGGGCGCACGCGTCCCGCTCGCCCAGGACCTCTGCGTGGAGGCCGACTCGGCAGGCCACACCGACGGCGGCAACGCCTACGTGCTGATGCCCGTGATGCGCGCCCTGCGCGACCGGGTGAGCCGCGAGGAGGCATACCCCCACGAGGCCGAGGTCCGCGTCGGGGCGGCGGGCGGCATCGGCTCCCCGGAGGCGGCGCTCGCGGCGTTCACCCTGGGCGCCGAGTTCATCGTGACCGGCTCCATCAACCAGTGCACGGTGGAGGCCGGCACCAGCGACGCCGTCAAGGACATCCTCCAGGACCTCGGCGCCCACGACACGGACTACGCCCCCGCCGGCGACATGTTCGAGGTCGGCGCCAAGGTGCAGGCGGTGAGGAAGGGGACCTTCTTCCCGGCCCGTGCCCAGAAGCTGTACGAGTTGTACCTGAGGCACGACGCGATCGAGGAGCTCGACGCCCGGACCCGGGCCACGCTGGAGGACAAGTACTTCAAGCGCTCGATCGACGAGGTGTGGGAGGAGACCCGCGCCCATCTGGCCCGGCGCTTCCCGGACCGGCTGGCGGAGGCAGAGCGGAACCCCAAGCAGAGGATGGCGCTCGTTTTCCGCTGGTACTTCGTCCACTCCGCCCGGCTGGCCATGAGGGGCAGCACCACCCAGCGGGTCGACTACCAGATCCACTGCGGCCCCGCGATGGGCGCCTTCAACAGCTGGGTGAAGGGCACCGACCTGGAACCATGGCGCAGCCGCAGAGCCGACGTCATCGCGGAGCGACTGCTGGGGGAGACCGCCGCGCTGCTCGGCCGGCGTCTCGGCGAGTACGCCGCACACGGCACACACGCCGTCCCCGCCCTCCACGGCGAACCAGTAATTTCCGCGACAACGGCTGAGTGATCACATGAAATCGGTGTATGTATTCCCCGGGCAGGGCTCGCAGCGCAAGGGCATGGGCGAGGGGCTGTTCGAGAAGTTCCCCGACCTGGTGGCGCAGGCGGACGACATCCTCGGCTACTCGCTCCGGGAACTGTGCCTCCACGACCCCGACCGGGTGCTGGGCAGGACGGAGTACACCCAGCCCGCCCTCTACGCGGTCAGCGCCCTCCAGTACCTGGACCGCGTCGCCTCTGGCGAGGAGCTGCCGGCCGTCGTGGCCGGACACAGCCTGGGGGAGTACTGCGCCCTGTTCGCCGCCGGTGCCTTCGACTTCGCCACCGGACTCGACCTGGTGCGCAAGCGCGGCGAGTTGATGAGCCGGGCCCCCAAGGGCGCGATGGCCGCCGTGGTGAACCTGGACCAGGAGCGGGTGGCCGAAATCCTGGCCGGTCTGCCCTACCGCGGCATCGACATCGCCAACATCAACTCGCGTCAGCAGTGCATCCTCTCCGGCACCTACGACGAAGTCCTCGCACCCGAGGTCCGTGCCGTCTACACGGAGGCCGGGGCCGCCTTCATCCCCCTCAACGTGAGCGCCGCCTTCCACTCGCGCTGCATGACCGAGGTGCAGGACGAGTTCGCCCGCTGTCTCTCCGGACTCCGGCTCGGTGCGCTCACGATCCCCGTGATCGCCAACCTCACGGCCCGGCCGTACCCCACCACCGGTTACGCGGACCTGCTCGTCCAGCAGATATCGAGCCCCGTCAAGTGGTACGAGTCGGTCTCCTGGCTGATGGGCCAGGGGCACCGGGACTTCCACGAGATCGGCCCGGGCAACGTACTGACCAAGCTCACCGACAAGATCCGCCAGGAGCCCCTTCCCTTCGACGAGGCCCCGCCCGCCCCGCGCCGGACGAGACAGCGGCCCGAAGTCGTCTTCATGTACGGGGGACAGGGCACCCAGTACCACCGGATGGGGCAGCAGTTGTACGACGCGCATCCGGTGTTCCGGGACGCCATGGACCGGTGCAGCGCGCTGTACGAGGCGGCCAACGGCACCTCCCTGGTGGCCGCGATCCACGACACCTCCCGACGGGGACAGGACTTCGACGACATCCTGCAGACCCACGCCGCCCTCTACAGCATCGGATGGAGCCTGACCGAGGCACTGCGCGACGAGGGCTTCCACCCCGACGCGGTGCTCGGCCACAGCCTGGGCGAGTACATCGCCGCGACCGTCGCCGGGGCCATGTCCTTCGAGGACGGCCTGGACCTCGTCATGAAGCAGGCCCATCTGCTGAAGTCGCGCTGCCGCCCCGGCGGAATGCTCAGCGTCCTCGCCCCGCCGGACCTCTACCAGCGGCGACGTGACCTGTTCGGCGGCCTGTCACTCGCGGGCGTCAACTACACGGGGGAGTCCACGGGCAACTTCGTCGTCAGCGGCGAGAGCGAACGGATCGCCGAGGCGCGCACCGCGCTGGACGAGGAGCGGGTGATCGCCGTCCGACTGCCCGTCCGGTACGCGTTCCACTCCGGCCTCCTCGACGACGTCCGCCACGAGTGCCGCGGCCTCGGCCGGGCCGTGCCGGTCCGCCGGCCGCAGCTGCCGGTCTACTCCTGCACCTATGCGGGGCAACTGGAGAGCGACTCGCTGGAGAACTGGGACACCTATGTCTGGGACGTGGTCCGTGGCCGGGTGCGCTTCGACGAGCTGATGGCCACCTCGTTCCGCGCCCCGCGCCACCACTACTTCGTGGACCTCAGTGCCAGCGGCTCCTTCGTCAACTTCCTGAAGCACGGCTACGGGCCCGAACACCGAGGTGTGTTCGCGATCAACCAGTTCGGGAACAACACCGCGTCGATGGCCAAGCTGCGCGAGGGACTGCTCTCCGTCATCCGGGAGGGCGCCCCCGCCCTGGTGTGAGGCGACACCGCGAAAGGGCCCACCGGACGACCCGGTGAGCCCTTCGTGGTATCCGCTCAGGGGCCGGAATCAGCCGACCGACACCGGCAGCGAGGCCGGACCGCGCACGTTGATACGGCCGTTCCACGTCACGTCGCCGTCGAGGGCCAGCTTCGGGAACCGCCGCAGCATCCGCTCGAAGGTGATGCTCGCCTCCAGCCGCGCCAGCGAAGACCCCAGGCAGTGGTGCGAACCGGAACCGAACGAGACGTGTCCCCGGGCACCCTCCCGGTCCAGGCGCAGGGTGTCCGCGTCCGGGCCCCAGTGCAGCTCGTCCCGGTTCGCCGAGGCCAGACCCGCGATCACGAACGAACCGGCCGGGATCTCGACCCCGCTGAGCACGGTGGGCTCGACGGTGATGCGCCGGCTCGACTGGAGCGGGCTGTCGTAACGGAGCAGCTCGTCGACCGCGTTCGTCATCAAGGAGGCGTCCGAGCGCAGCGCGGCGAGCTGGTCGGGGTGGCGCAGCAGCGCCAGTGTGCCGCCGGCGAGCAGATTCACGGTCGTCTCGTGACCCGCGATGTAGAGCAGCAGGATCTGGGCGACCAGTTCGTCGTCGCTGAGCGCGTCGCCGTCCTCCTCCGCCTCGATCAGAGCCGTCATCAGGTCGTCGGAGGGGTTGCGGCGCTTCCAGGCGATCATCTCGGCGGTGATCCCGGCGAGTTCCTCGTCCGCCGCCTCGATCGCCTGCATCAGGGCCGGGTCCGCGACCGGTTCGAGGGAGCGGACCATCGTGCCGCTCAGCTCGCGGATCCGCGCATGGTCGGTGGACGGCGCGCCCAGCATTTCCGCGATCACGGTGAACGGCAGCGGAGAGGCGAGTGCGGGAACCAGGTCCGCCCGGCCCTCGTCGGCGACCCGGTCCAGCATCTCGTCGACGAGTTCGCCGATGCGCGGCGCGAGGGCCTGGATCGACTTCGGCGTGAAGGCCTTCTGCACCAGCTTGCGCAGCCGCGTGTGGTCCGGCGCGTCCCGGTCGATCATCGAGAAGCCGTCGATGAGCGGGGTCTTGCGCGACTCGTCCTTCTGCCGCAGATTGACCATCGCACCCGAGGTGACGTTGCGCAGCTCGACCGACGCACCGGAACGCAGGAGCGCCGAGACGTCCTCGTACCGGGTGACGACCCAGAACCCCATCGGGTGGGCGTAGACCGGAGCGGTCTCCCGCAGCAGGGCGTACTGCGGATAGGGGTTCTCGGTGAATCCCTCGGCAAATGGATTGAACAGTGGTATCTGTTCGCTCGGGAGAGCGTCCCCGGGCATCTCTGCTCCTCGTTTGTCGCATGAAGTGCATCAGTCGACGCCGAGACAGACTAATGCGCCACATGATCCGGCCGTACCCGGGGCGGCGTGCGCGCCCGGTCACGGCCGCGTGCGGTGGCGCCGAGCGGGGACGAGGAGTGTTGCCCGGGGACGCGGGGTCCGGCCCGGTGCGCGAAGGAGGCCGGCCTCCCGACGGAGCCGTGCCGGCGGTCGGGGCTTTACGCGGCCCAGTGCCCGGGCCGCTGGAGCGTGGCCGGGATCCTGGTCGCCAGGTCACCCCGGGCGGCGTTGAGCTGCGGCTGCGTGAGGAACAGCGCTCCCGTCAGGTCCGCCCCGCAGAGGTTCGCGTCCCGCAGGTCCGCACCGATGAGGTCCGCCTCCCGCAGGTCCGCGCCGGACAGGTCGGCGGCGATCAGGTAGGCGCCGCGCATGCTGGCGCCGCGCAGCTTGGCGTTCCGCATGCGCTTGCCCATGAGGTCGGAGCCCCGGTGGTCCTTCCGGCGGCCGGGCACCGAGGCGCGGGCGAGCTCGCTGGCCCGCAGCAGCAGCGCGTTCACTTCCCCGCGCACCGCCGTCACGTCGACGGCGAGCAGCGACTCGGCCGTGTCCCGCGTCATCGCGTCGATCCGGTCGTAGGCGCGACGCAGGTCGCGGCGGACGGGCCGGGCGGCCGGAAGGTCCATGGCCTCGGAGATGTACCGCAGCAGCTCGTGCAAGTGCCGCATGACCGGGAAGACCTCGTACATCGTGCCGGCCGACGCCGGCTCCTCGCGCCAGCTGCGGCCCTCGAAAGTCACCTGGGAGACCTTCTGACCGGCCCCGAAGCAGTCGAAGACCGTGCACCCGTTGTAACCGCTGTCTCGCAGCCGCTCGTGGATACCGCATCGGAAGTCCTGCTGGAGGTTGCCGCACGGGGTGCCGGCGGCCTTGTCCGCGGCGAAGTCCGCCGAGCGAGCGAAGGGCAGCGCCACGCAGCACAGGCCGAAGCAGTTCCCGCAGTCGGCCTGCAGGTCGGGGTTGGCGGCGTTCGGGGTGTGCTGGGACAAGACGGTTGCTCTCCTGGTGAGGCGGGGCGGTGGACCACTGCGGAATCCCCTGCGATGTCCGGCCCTGTGTGCGGGGGAAGGCAGCCTCCCATCGTATCCGGTCCCGTGCGCCGTTACCACTTGCCTCCCGCCGGCCCGCGCCCGCCTCCGGGGGCACGGGGGCCGTACCCTCCGGCCTGCGCCTCCGCTCGGACGGGGGCGGCCCGGGGTCTCGGGGCGAGCAGTGCGGACGAGGGCGGTGGCCGGGCGCCCCCCCCCGGCCCACCGTGCCCCCCCCCCGGGCGGTCCAGCCGCCGAGCCCCCCCAGG
>NZ_JBHXQZ010000020.1:0-93259 GCF_042717095.1 Streptomyces sp. NPDC058632
GGTCTTGCGTCTCCGACTCTACCAGATCTTTCCGATCCGATTTCCTCGGGCTTTCGCTTTCCGGGTTCCCGCTTTCGCGTTTCCCTTTCCGGCGGCTCCGACTCTATCAGATCTTTTTTCTTCGATCTGACCCCCGGTCAGCGGGGTTTGTCTTTCCGGCCGTTGGGCCGTTCCGACGAGGTGAGACTCTAGCGGACTCCCGGCTCCCGAGCTAATCGGGGGCCTGCGCCCTTTCGGGCACGGATTCCTCATTTCGCGAATACGCATACCAGTGACATGACGGCAGACAGATGACTGCCGTCGATCAGGTGCGGTACTTGCGGAATTGCTGTCCGGGGCCGACCGGAGTCGGTGCTCACGTCGGACAACTCGGAGAACAGTACGGATCACGACAGGGCGTGTCAACTCGCTGCCGTGATCGCCTCCCGGTCCCCGTCTCCAGGGCGTAGCCTGGCCCGCATGACGACGACGCGTACGTACCGCCGGCTCTGGTGGGCCGCCTGACAGCGGCCGTCGTACGTATGCGCTCAACGGCCGCCGTTTCGGTGGCCGTTTTCGTTTCTCCCTCCAGGGCTTCGGTCCTCAGGACTCAGGGGGCGGCCGGCCGGGGCGGCGGTCACGACCAGGAGACGGAGACAGGAAGCGATGACACGGGTCTTCAGTGGGATCAAACCGACCGGGCATCTGACGCTGGGGAACTACTTGGGGGCCATGCGGCGGTGGGCCGCGGTCGACCAGCACCGGGCGGACGCGTTGTTCTGCGTCGTCGACCTGCACGCGCTGACCGTGGACCACGATCCGGCACGGGTGCGCAGACTGAGCCGGCAGGCGGCGACGCTGCTGCTGGCCACCGGGGTGGATCCGGAGCTGTGCACCGTGTTCGTGCAGAGCCATGTCGACGAGCACGCCCGTCTGTCGTACGTGCTGGAGTGCGTGGCGACCGACGGTGAGATGCGGCGGATGATCCAGTACAAGGAGAAGGCCGCGCTGGAACGGCGGCGGGGCGGCGGTGTGCGGCTGTCGCTGCTGACGTATCCCGTGCTGATGGCTGCGGACATCCTGGCGTACGGGACGGACGAGGTGCCGGTGGGGGACGACCAGGCACCGCACGTGGAGCTCACACGGGATCTGGCCGTGCGGTTCAACCAGCGGTACGGGCACACCTTCGCCGTGCCCCGGGCCACGCATCCGGCGGTGGCCGCGCGGGTGATGAATCTGCAGGACCCCCTGTCGAAGATGGGGAAGAGCGACGACGTCGGGCCGGGGATCGTCTATCTGCTGGACGAGCCGGACGTGGTGCGCAGGAAGGTCATGCGGGCCGTGACCGACAGCGGTAGCGATGTCGTGTACGACCGGGAGGCGCGGCCCGGGGTGGCGAATCTGCTGGAGATTCTCGCGGCGTGCTCGGGTGGGGACCCGGAGACGCTCGGCGGTGCGTACGAGTCGTACGGGGCGTTGAAGAAGGACACCGCGGAGGCCGTGGTCGAGGTGCTGAGGCCGTTGCGGGAGAAGCACAAGGAACTGTGCGCGGATCCCGGCCATGTGGAGGGGGTGTTGCGGGACGGCGCGGAAAGGGCTCGCGGTATGGCGCGGCCCGTCGTGGATGCCGCTTATCGGGCCATCGGTCTGCTCCCGGCGCCCGGGGCCGGGGCGTGGTCGGCGGTGCCGGTCGGCGGGCCCGCTCGGCAGTAAGTCGTGGGTCGGTGGCCCCCGTGCCTCTGGGACCTGGGGCACGGGGGCGGCACGATCGGGGTCATGGACATTGCGGAGAACGCGGCGCTGGTGGTCGTCGACGTGCAACAGGGTTTCGAGGACCTCGGTTTCTGGGGGAAGCGGAACCATCCGGGGGCGGATCAGAACATCGCCGCGCTGCTCGACGTGTGGCAGGCGTCGGGACGGCCGGTGGTGTTCGTGCGGCACGACTCGGCCGAGCCGGGCTCGCCCCTACGGCCGGAGCAGCCGGGCAACAGGTTCAAGGAGTACGTGGAACAGCGGCGCGGGAGGAGAGGTGAGAGCGCCGAGCTGCTGGTGACGAAGAGCGTGAACTCGGCGTTCCACGGCACCCCTGATCTCGGTGTCTGGCTGAAGGACGCGGGGATCTCCCAGGTGGTGCTGGTCGGGATCCAGACCAACATGTGCGTGGAGACGACGGCCCGGGTGGGCGGGAACCTCGGGTACGACGTGGTGGTCGTGTTCGACGCGACGTACACCTTCGACGTGGAGGGGCCGTTCGGCTGGCGGCGCAGCGCGGACGAGGCGGCGCAGGCGTCGGCGGTGACGTTGCACGGGGGCGGGTTCGCACGTGTGGTGAGGTCGGAGGACGTGCTCGCCGGAGCTGAGTGAGGGGCAGCGAGGAGCGGTGGCCGACGGGGCGCCCGGTCGTGGGCGCCCCGGGCGGAGGAGCTGGTCGGGGTGGGGTCTCCGGCCTCAGTCCTTGGTGCCGGAGGCCAGTTCGCGGCTGCGGTCGCGGGCGGCTTCGAGGGCGGCGATGAGGGCGGCTCGTACGCCGTGGTTCTCGAGTTCGCGGATGGCGTTGATGGTGGTGCCGGCGGGGGACGTGACGTTCTCGCGGAGCCGTACGGGGTGCTCGCCGCTGTCGCGGAGCATGGTCGCGGCGCCGATCGCGGACTGGACGATCAGGTCGTGGGCCTTGTCGCGGGGCAGGCCGAGCAGGATGCCGGCGTCCGTCATGGCTTCGACCAGGTAGTAGAAGTACGCCGGGCCGGAGCCGGACAGGGCGGTGCAGGCGTCCTGCTGGGACTCCGGGACGCGGAGCGTCTTGCCGACGGCGCCGAAGATCTCCTCGGTGTGGGTGAGGTGTTCCGGGGTGGCGTGGCTGCCGGCGGAGATGACCGACATGGCCTCGTCCACCAGGGCGGGGGTGTTCGTCATGACGCGGACGACCGGGGTGCCGGCGGCGAGGCGGTCCTCGTAGAAGGAGGTGGGGATGCCTGCGGCGCCGCTGATGACCAGGCGGTCGGCGGGGACGTGCGGGGCCAGCTCCTCGAGGAGGGTGCCCATGTCCTGCGGTTTGACCGTGAGGATCAGGGTGTCGGCGGTCTTGGCGGCTTCGGGGTTGGAGACCGGGGTGACTCCGTGGCGGGCGTGGAGTTCGTCGGCCCGCTCCTGGCGCCGGGTGGTGACCAGGAGGTCGGCGGGGGCCCAGCCGGCGCGGATCATTCCGCTGAGCAGGGCTTCACCGATCTTGCCGGTGCCGAGGACTGCGACTTTCTGAGCCATGGCGGGGGATGACCTCCGGGGGGTGCGCGTCGTCCTGGTTCGTCGTCCTGGTTCATCCTCGCACTCGGGGGGCGTGGGGGCGGGGTGATGTCCGGTGGGCGGACGGTGCGCGGACGCCGGCGTCCGGGGGTGCGTCAGACCGTCCTGCGGCGGAGGGTCGCCGCGCCGAGGGCGAGCACCAGCAGGGCGCAGCCGGCGACGATCAGGACGTCGCGTACGAAGGCGGCGGTCATGTCCGTGTGCCGGAGGACCTCGTTCATGCCGTCGACGGCGTAGGACATGGGGAGGACGTCGGAGACGGCCTCCAGGACGGGGTGCATGTCCTCACGTGCGGTGAAGAGTCCGCACAGGAGGAGCTGGGGGAAGATCACTGCCGGCATGAACTGCACCGCCTGGAACTCCGAGGCTGCGAAGGCCGAGACGAAGAGGCCGAGGGCTGTGCCGAGGAGCGCGTCGAGCAGGGCCACCAGGAGCAGCAGCCACGGGCTGCCGACGACGTCGAGTCCCAGGAACCAGACCGCCAGCGCGGTGGCCAGGGCGGACTGGACGATCGCGATCGCGCCGAAGGCGAGGGCGTAGCCGGCGATCAGGTCGCCCTTGCCGAGCGGCATGGCGAGAAGGCGTTCGAGGGTGCCGGAGGTGCGCTCGCGCAGGGTGGCGATCGAGGTGACCAGGAACATCGTGATCAGCGGGAAGATCCCGAGGAGCGAGGCGCCGATGCTGTCGAAGGTGCGCGGGCTGCCGTCGAAGACGTAGCGGAGCAGGAGCAGCATCAGGCAGGGGACGAGCAGCATCAGCGCGATCGTGCGCGGGTCGTGGCGGAGCTGGCGCAGGACGCGGGCGGCGGTGGAGAGGGTGCGCGAGGCGTTCAGGGCGCTCGTCGCGGCAGGGGACGCGGTGGAGGGGGGCGTCGTCGTGCGGGGGGTCTTCATCGTGAGGCCTCCTCGGTGCGGCTTGCTGCGACGGCCGCGTCCACCAGGTGCAGGAAGGCCGCCTCGACGGTGTCGGATCCGGTGCCGGTGCGCAGGGCGTCGGGGGTGTCGTCGGCGAGGATCTCGCCCGCGCGCATGAGCAGGAGGCGGTCACAGCGCTCGGCCTCGTCCATGACGTGGGAGGAGATCAGCAGGCCGGCGCCCCGTTCGGCCGCGATGGTGTGGAAGAGCTGCCAGAGGTCTCGGCGCAGGACGGGGTCGAGGCCGACCGTGGGCTCGTCGAGGACCAGCAGCTCGGGGGTGCCGAGGAGGGCGACGGCGAGGGAGACGCGGCTGCGCTGGCCGCCGGAGAGGTTGCCGGCGAGGGCGTCGGCGTGGGTGGCGAGGTCGACGTCGGCGATGGCCCGGGTGACGTTGTCCCGGCGGCGGTCGGCGGCGAGGGGGGTCCCCCCGCGCGAGCGCATTCGAGCGTGGGGGAGGCCGGGGTCGAGGATCGAGGCGAAGTAGTCGAGGTTCTGCCGGACCGTCAGGTCGTCGTAGACCGAGGGGGCCTGGGTGACGTAGCCGATGCGGGTGCGCAGGGTGGGGTGGCCCGCGGGGAGGCCGAGCACGTCCAGTGTGCCGGTGACCTTGGCCTGGGTGCCGGCGATGGCCCGCATCAGGGTCGACTTGCCGCAGCCGGAGGGGCCGAGGAGGCCGGTGACCTGTCCGCGGGGGACGGTGAAGCCGAGGCCGCGCAGGACGGTGCGGGGGCCTCGGACGACGGTGAGGTCCTGGGCCCGGACGGCGGGGTCGCGCTCGCCGGGGCCCTCGCCGGTGTCCGGGGGCGGGGGACCGGAGGAGTAATTCATCATGTGATGAATAATCCTCTCGGGGGCGGGACACGTCAAGCGGACCGGCGGGCATGCCGAAGGGGCGCGCGGGTGCGGTGGCGGCGGGCGCGTGGCGATAACGCGGGGTGCGGGGTGATGAGGATGTGGTGGACGCAGGCGGCGGGAAGCGGGCCGGGGGCGACGGCGTGTACGGCTCGGCACGGGCGGGCGGCCCGGCCGCCGATGTGCGGTTACGGGCGGCGGCGCCTCTTGGGGTTGCCGGAGCGGCGGGACGTCCGCTTCTCGTACCGGGTGCGGGCCGTTTCGTACTCCTCGCGGTGGAGCTTCTCGCCGGGGGCCTCGGTGAGGGAGCGGAAGAAGTAGGCGAGGAGGGAGCCGACGAAGCCGATGGTGAGCAGGGAGCGGAGGGACCGCCGGCGGTCCGGGTCGGGGCGCCGCGTGAACGCCTCCCAGGTGTGCCCGAACGCGAGGGCGCTGCAGACCGCGAACATCACCACCATGAGGAGGGTGACGAAACCGCCGACCTCGGCGATCCGGAGGCCCTGGTAGGCGATGCGCAGAACGAGGCAGGCGGCGGCCGCGGCGGCGAGCGAGCCGACGGCGACGCCGATGCGGCGGGCCGGGTAGCCGCTGCCGTGGTCGACCCAGGTCGTCCCGAAGAAGCGGATGGGCTCGGGGCGGGGGCCGACGGGGGTTCCCGAGGAGCCCGCGGGGTGGTCCGGGGTGCCGTTCTCTGCGCTCACGCTTCGATTATGGCTCCGGCGCCCCACGGGCTCCGAGCGGGCTCAGCCGCAGCGCGGGGCCACGTAGCCGTCGCTGCCGGTCTTCACGTAGGCGTCCGAGACGTACTGGCCGCCGTCGATGTTGTCCCAGATGTTCGACGTGCCGTAGGGGCCGGCGACGGTCGTGCCCGGACTCTGGCAGAAGATCGGCACCTGCGCGCCCACGGGCAGGGTGCGGACGATGGCGTAGTTCGTGCCCGGGCCCCTGCGGACGTTGACCCGGTGGCCCGGCGCGACCGGGTAGTACTGCACGGCCGCCGCCACGGCCGACTCCGCCACTCCGGCGTTCTCTGCTTCTCCGACATGGTCAACTGTCATGGAAAATCTCCCCCGTTGTGCACCCCATGCCTGTCATGGGGCCCCGTTGATACCCCGGAAACTCACCACGCACACATGTACGTTGTTTGAACACCCGTACTGGCACGCCGCCTCGGTCCCGTACGTCTCATCGACTAGGGTCTGTGCGGCGCACACGCGGACGAACAGCACGGGGGTGGTCCCATGGCGCCACAGCGGAACGTCGGAACGGGCGCGGAAGCGGAACTTCCCGAGTACGCCGGTCACTACCGTCTCGAGTCCTGCCTCGGCTCCGGTGGAATGGGCGTGGTGCATCTGGCCCGGAGTACGTCCGGGCTGAGGCTCGCGGTGAAGGTCGTGCACGCCGAGTTCGCGCGGGACCTCGAGTTCAGGGGACGTTTCCGGCAGGAGGTCTCGGCGGCGCGGCGGGTGAGCGGCGCCTTCACCGCGCCGGTCGTCGACGCCGACCCGGAGGCCGAACGACCCTGGATGGCCACGCTGTTCATCCCCGGCCCGACGCTCGCCCAGCATGTGAAGCGGAACGGTCCCATGCCTCCACCGCAGTTGCGCAGGCTGATGGCCGGACTCGCGGAGGGGCTGCGGGACATCCACCGGGTCGGGGTCGTGCACCGCGATCTGAAACCCAGCAACGTACTGCTCGCCGAGGACGGGCCGAAGATCATCGATTTCGGCATATCCCGGCCAAAGGACAGCGAACTGCGGACCGAGACGGGGAAGTTGATCGGCACCCCGCCCTTCATGGCGCCCGAGCAGTTCCGGCGTCCCCGTGAGGTGGGGCCCTCCGCCGACATCTTCGCGCTCGGCTCGCTCCTGGTGCACGCCGCCACGGGGCGCGGGCCGTTCGACTCCGACAGCCCGTACGTCGTCGCCTACCAGGTGGTGCACGACGAGCCCGATCTGACCGGCCTGCCGGACGGGCTCGCCCCGCTGGTGCTGCGCTGCCTGGCCAAGGAACCCGAGGACCGGCCCTCCCCCGACGCGTTGATGCGGGAACTGCGGTCCGTCGCGGCCTCGTACGACACCCGGGCGTTCATGGCCGCCCAGGCCTTCATACCGGCGCAGCGGACGGACCCGGGAGCGGCCTCGACGGGTGCCGTGGCCGACCTCCAGGAGATGCCCGACGCGGAGGACGGGGACGGGGACGGAGCCAGGGCCGAACCCGCCGCCGCCCCCGCAGCCGAACCCGATCTTGAACCCGATCCCGAACCCGACCCCGTTCCCGGCCATCGCGGCGGCCCGTCGGCGGCTCGGCGTTCCGCGCGGCCGCCCCTCAGCAAGCGGGCGCTGGTCGGGGGCGGGGCGCTCGCCCTCGCCGTGTTCGGCACGCTCTTCTCCGTCCAGTTGCTCGGTGACGAGCCCCCGGCCCGGCAGAAAACCGCCGGCACACGGACCGCGCCGGACGCGTTCCGGGCGTGGGAGGCGGCGCCGTCGGGCCGGCCGGGCAGCCCGCAGTGCTCGTACGGGGCCGAACGGCTGGTGTGCGCCCAGGCGGGGTCGGTGTTCGCCCTCGACCCCGACGACGGCCGCCCGCTGTGGCGGCACACCGCCGCGCGTACGTCGGTGAGCGGGCCACCGGTCGTGTCGGGCGGGCTCGTGCAGCCCGTGCCGGAGCCGGGCAGCGGCCTGGAGGCCCTCGACCCGGCCTCGGGGAAGCCCCGGTGGCGGCAGGACACCACCGAGTACAACGGCCTGACCGGGGCCGGGGACATGCTGCTGCTCACCGGCGCCGACGGCACGGTCACCGGCATGGACGGCGCCTCGGGCGACACGTTGTGGACCGGACGGGTGCCGGGACACGACGCCCCGTACTTCCGCACGTTCGCGGGGGATCCGCTGGCCTACGCGGCGAGCACGTCGGGCGACGGTTCCAGCACGCGGGTCACGGCGGTCGATCCACGGTCCGGTGCGGTGCGCTGGGACGCCCGGTTGGAGGGGATGCTGACGCCGGTCGGCATCACGGGCGAGGCGGTCGTCCTCGTCTCCGACGACCCGGTCCTCGGCGACACGCAGGCCCTGGTCCGCTACACACCGGGCAGCGGGGAGACGCGCCGGGTGACACTACCCGTACCGCTGGCCCAGGGGCACGGCACCGTACACGGGGACGTCGCCTATCTGACGGGGACCGGCGGCAGGCTGGTGGCCGTCGACATGGCCGCGCTGCGGCAGCGGTGGAGCCTGGAGACGGGTGTCGCCCGCGGGTCCGCGCCGGTCGCGGACGGGCGGCACGTCTACTTCACGGCGCCGGACGGCCGGCTGCTCGCCGTGGACGCACGCGAGGGACGGCTGGCCGGGCAGACGGCGCCCCGGATGGGCGACCACCCCGACCGCGTGGCCGCCACCCTGCCGGAACCGGTGATCGCCGACGGCCACGTCCACGCCACCGCCCCCGACGGCACGGTCTTCGCCGTGGACGGCAGCGACCCGGTGGACTGGTAGGACCCGCGGAACACGGGAGAACCCACGGAACACCCTGGTCCGTGGGTTCCGTGGGTTCCGTGGTAACCGGGCGGTCAGCCCAGCTTCGACACGTCCCGCACCGCGCCCCTGTCGGCGCTGGTGGCCATCGCCGCGTACGCCTTCAGAGCCGCCGAGACCTTGCGCTCACGGTTCCTCGGGGCGTACGCACCGTCCAGTGCCTGCTCGCGGCGGGCCAGCTCGGTGTCGTCGACCAGCAGCTCGATCGAGCGGTTCGGGATGTCGATGCGGACGCGGTCGCCGTCCTCGACCAGGGCGATGGTGCCGCCCGAGGCCGCCTCCGGGGAGGCGTGGCCGATGGAGAGGCCGGACGTGCCGCCGGAGAACCGGCCGTCGGTGATCAGGGCGCAGGCCTTTCCGAGACCGCGGCTCTTCAGGTACGACGTCGGGTAGAGCATCTCCTGCATGCCGGGGCCGCCCTTGGGACCCTCGTAGCGGATGACGACGACGTCACCCTCCCTGACCTGCTCGGTGAGGACCTTCTCGACGGCCTCCTCCTGCGACTCGCAGACGACCGCCGGGCCCTCGAAGGTCCAGATCGACTCGTCGACGCCGGCCGTCTTGACCACGCAGCCGTCCACGGCGAGGTTGCCGCGCAGCACGGCCAGGCCGCCGTCCTTGGAGTACGCGTGTTCGGCGGAGCGGATGCAGCCGCCCTCGGCGTCCTCGTCGAGGGTGTCCCAGCGCTCGGACTGGGAGAACGCCTCGGCGGAGCGCACGCAGCCCGGGGCGGCGTGCCACATCTCCACGGCCTGGGGGGACGGGGAGCCGCCGCGGATGTCCCAGGTCTTCAGCCAGTCGGCCAGGGTCGGGCTGTGGACGGAGTGCACGTCCTCGTTCAGCAGGCCCGCGCGGTGCAGTTCGCCGAGCAGGGCGGGGATGCCACCCGCGCGGTGCACGTCCTCCATGTAGTACGTACGGCTCTTGGCGACGTTCGGCGCGACCTTCGCCAGGCACGGGACGCGGCGCGAGAGGGCGTCGATCTCGGTCAGCCCGAAGGGGACCTCCGCCTCCTGGGCGGCGGCCAGCAGGTGCAGGATCGTGTTGGTGGAACCGCCCATGGCGATGTCCAGCGCCATCGCGTTCTCGAACGCGGCGACGGTGGCGACGCTGCGGGGCAGGACCGTGTCGTCGTCCTGCTCGTAGTAGCGGCGGGTGATGTCCATGACCGTGCGGGCGGCGTTCTCGTAGAGCGCCTTGCGCGCCGTGTGGGTGGCGAGGACCGAGCCGTTGCCCGGGAGGGACAGGCCGATGGCCTCGGTGAGGCAGTTCATCGAGTTGGCGGTGAACATGCCGGAACAGGAGCCGCAGGTCGGGCAGGCGTTCTCCTCGATGCGCAGGAGGTCGGCGTCGGAGATCTTGTCGTTGGCGGCGTCCACCATCGCGTCGATCAGGTCCAGCGTGCGGACCGTGCCGTCGACCAGCGTCGCCCGGCCGGCCTCCATCGGGCCGCCGGAGACGAAGACCGTCGGGATGTTCAGCCGCAGGGCGGCGTTGAGCATGCCCGGGGTGATCTTGTCGCAGTTGGAGATGCAGATCAGGGCGTCCGCGCAGTGGGCCTCGACCATGTACTCCACGCTGTCCGCGATCAGGTCGCGGGAGGGCAGGGAGTACAGCATGCCGCCGTGGCCCATCGCGATGCCGTCGTCGACGGCGATCGTGTTGAACTCGCGCGGGATGCCGCCGGCCGCGACGACCGCCTCGCTGACGATCCGGCCGACCGGAGCGAGGTGGGTGTGACCGGGGACGAACTCCGTGAAGCTGTTGGCGACGGCGATGATCGGCTTCCGGCCGATGTCCGCACCCGGTACACCGGAAGCTCGCATCAGGGCGCGCGCGCCCGCCATGTTGCGGCCGTGGGTGACTGTGCGGGACCTCAGCTCGGGCATCGTCGCTCGCTCCTTCAGACCTTCTCGGGGTGCCGGGGTCGGAGACTCCGGATCCGGGTCCGGATCCGAGGGCTTCCGACTGTCGTCGAGCGTACGCCCGTCATCCAGTGGGCGGACAGGGTGTCCGTAATGCGGGATACGTATTTCAGTGCGGGAGCGGTACGGAAACTGCGGTACGCGTGGGGGTGCGGCGCGTCAGCGGCCGGTGAGGTGGCCCTGTACCACCGGCGCCACCCGCCTGATGATCTGCTCGGGGTCGGCCGAGGCCAGCGGTTCGACCTTGATCACGTACCGGATCATCGCGATCCCGACCAGCTGGGCGGCGGCGAGTTCGGCGCGCAGCTCCGCGTCCGGCAGGTCGAGCTGCCCCGCGATACGGCGCAGCAGCTGGCCGGCGACCAGGCGGCGGAAGACGTCGGCGGCGGTCTCGTTGTTCACGGCGGACCGGATGATCGCGAGCAGCGGGGCCCGGGTCACCGGGTTCTCCCACAGGCCGAGGATCATCCGGGTCATCCGCTCCCCGACCTCCCCCAGCGGAGCGTCGAGGACCGCTTGGCGGCCCTCGAGCACCGGGGCGAAGGCGACCTCGACGGCCGCTTCGAACACCTGCTCCTTGGTACCGAAGTAGTGGTGCACGAGGGCGGAGTCGACCCCGGCCGACTTGGCGATGCCCCGTACGGATGTCTTGTCGTACCCACGTTCGGAGAACTCCTCGCGGGCGGCGTCCAGGATGCGGTCGCGGGTGCCGGCCGACTCCGTGCGCGGGGGCCGGCCACGGCGCCGGGGGGCGGTGCCGTTGCCGCCGGGAGACGCGTCCGGGCCGCCGGCCGCGCCGACGCCGGTCATCGGCGCGGCGTCCGCAGTGCCGAGGCCGCCGACGCCAGGTGCAGGCGGGTGAACGCCAGCGCCTCCGCCAGGTCGGCCTCGCGCTCGGCGCCGGACATGGCGCGGCGGGTGTTGACCTCGATGACGACATGGCCGTCGAAGCCGCCGAGGGCGAGGCGCTCCAGCACCTCGGCACAGGGCTGGTCGCCACGGCCGGGCACGAGATGCTCGTCCTTGGCCGAGCCCCGGCCGTCGGCGAGGTGGAGGTGACCGAGGCGGTCGCCCATGCGGTCGAGCATCCCGAGGGTGTCGGTGCGGGATGTCGAGGCGTGGCTGAGATCCATCGTGAAGTGGCGGTAGTCGTCCTTGGTGACGTCCCAGTCGGGGGCGTAGGCGAGCATCTCGCGGTCGCGGTAGCGCCACGGATACATGTTCTCGACGGCGAACCGCACATCCGTCTCGTCCGCCATCCGCCAGATTCCGTCGACGAAGTCACGGGCGTACTGGCGCTGCCAGCGGAACGGCGGATGGACGACGACCGTGGCGGCACCGAGCCTCTCGGCGGCGGAACGGGCCCGCTGGAGCTTGGTCCAGGGGTCGGTGGACCACACGCGCTGCGTGATGAGCAGACAGGGGGCGTGGACGGCGAGGACGGGGATGCGGTGGTAGTCGCTGAGCCGGCGCAGCGCCTCGATGTCCTGGCTGACCGGATCGGTCCACACCATGACCTCGACACCGTCGTACCCGAGGCGCGCGGCGATCTCGAAGGCCGTCGCCGTCGACTCCGGATAGACGGAGGCCGTCGACAGAGCGACCTTCGCATCCGGGATGCGCACCGCTGGATCTGCCACGAGGGACAGCGTACGGGGTGTGTTCGACGGGCGGGACGCGGACGACGGGCTTCGGCCAGGGTCCGTCCGGCATGGCCGCGGCCGCATGTCCGCAGGGCACGGGGCGCTTCGTCCGTCCGACGGACCCACGGTCCGGGCGGCCGCCGTGTGATCGAGCTAACCGGACACCGCCGCACGGCCCGGCTCGCCGCCCACCGCGCGGGATGCCGCTACGCGGGCCCCATGCGGTCCAGGCGGCGCAGGATGACACCCTCGCGCAGGGCCCAGGGGCAGATCTCCACGGACTCCACCCTGAACAGGTCCATCGCGGCCTCCGCGACCAGTGCCCCGGCGACCAGCTGGCCCGCGCGCGCCTCGGAGACGCCCGGCAGTTCGGCGCGCTCGGCGGTGGTCATCGCGGACAGCCTCGACACCCAGCCCTCCAGGGACTGGCGCTTCAGCTCGCGCGGGACGTACGGGCCCTCGGCGGAGCGGGCGGCTCCCGCGATGCGGGCGAGCTGCTTGAAGGTCTTGGAGGTGGCCACCACGTGGTCCGGCGGACCGAGGCGGCTGAACTCGCCGACCGTACGGGCGATCTCCGCGCGGACGTGCCGGCGCAGCGCCCGGACGTCGTCCGGCGCCGGCGGGTCGCCGGGCAGCCGGGTGCCCGTGAGGCGGCCGGCGCCCAGCGGCAGCGACACCGCGGCGTCGGGTTCCTCGTCCATCCCGAAGGCTATCTCCAACGAGCCACCGCCGATGTCGATGACCAGCAGCTTTCCCGCCGACCAGCCGAACCAGCGGCGGGCGGCGAGAAAGGTCAGCCGGGCCTCCTCCGGGCCGGTGAGGACCTGGAGTCCGACTCCGGTCTCCCTCCGCACGCGCTCCAGGACCTCACCCGCGTTGCGGGCGTCACGCACCGCCGAGGTCGCGAACGGCAGCAGTTCCTCGACGCCCTTGTCCTCGGCGGCCTGGAGCGCGTCGTGGATGACCCGGATCACCAGGTCCACCCCGCCGGGACCGATCGCGCCGTCGGCGTCCAGCAGCTGGGCGAGGCGCAGCTCCGCCTTGTGCGAGTGCGCGGGCAGGGGGCACGCCCCGGGGTGCGCGTCCACCACCAGCAGATGCACCGTGTTCGAACCCACGTCGAGGACACCGAGTCTCATGTACGGGACGCTACTGCCCGCAGCCCGGCCGGGACCCCACTCCGGGGCACTCGGTCCGGTACAGGACAGTGATCCGGGCGACTTACCCTGGACGGGTGCCAAAGACGAAAAAGGCGAAGACCGAGAAGACGGACAAGAAGACCGAGCCGGTCAAGACAGCCAAAACGGTCGACGGTCCCTCGGGGACGCCGCCGAACGACGAGAAGGGCCTCGACTTCGCGCGGGCGTGGGTGGAGTTCCCCGATCCGGCGGACGAGGAGCAGGTCTTCCGCTGCGATCTGACATGGCTGACCTCTCGCTGGAACTGTGTCTTCGGCAGCGGTTGCCAGGGCATCCAGGCGGGCCGTGCGGACGACGGATGCTGCACCCTGGGGGCGCATTTCTCGGACGAGGACGACGAGAAGCGGGTCGCGAGGCATGTGGCGAGACTGACGCCGGACATCTGGCAGCACCACGACGAGGGCACCCGGGGCGGCTGGGTCTCCGAGGACGAGGACGGCGACCGCCAGACGCGCCCCTTCGAGGGCTCGTGCATCTTCCAGAACCGGCCGGGCTTCGCCGGCGGCATGGGCTGTTCGCTGCACATCCTCGCCGTGCGGGAGGGCCGCGAGCCGCTGGAGACCAAGCCGGACGTGTGCTGGCAGCTGCCGGTCCGGCGGACCTACGACTGGATCGACCGGCCCGACGACACGCGCGTGCTGCAGGTGTCGATCGGTGAGTACGACCGCCGGGGCTGGGGTCCGGGCGGCCACGACCTGCACTGGTGGTGCACGTCGGCGACCTCGGCACACGGTGCGGGCGACCCCGTGTACGTGTCCTACCGGGCGGAGCTGACCGAGCTGATGGGCAAGCCCGGGTACGACCGGCTGGCCGAACTGTGCGAGGAGCGGCTGGCCTCGCAGCTCCCGCTGTCGGCGCCGCATCCGGCGGATCCCGCCTGACCCACCCGCCGATGCGCGAGGCACGGGCCACCGGTCACGGAGCGCGAAAGCCGCGCCGGTCACGACGCGGACGGACTCGGATCGTCGTCGCCGCTGTCACCGCCGTCGCCGTCGTCCTCGTCCTCGTCCTCGGTGGGCGGTGGGCGGTGATGTCGCGTCCGCCGGACAGGCGGGGGCGGCCGGGCCTCCGGGCGCCGGTTCCGTGGGCGTCGGGGGCGGGTCGCTCGGGGCGGGCTCCGACGGGGGCGGTGACGTGGGCGTCGGGGGCGACGGCGGGGAACCACCCGGGGCACCGGGGCTCGGGGGCGGGCTGCTCGGGGGGCCGGGGTGCGCCGTTCCCGGGCTGCCGGGACGGCCGGGGCCTTTGGAGTGACCGGGGAGCGGGGCGCCCGGGGAGGACGGGCTGGGGGCGTTGCCGTGGCCGTCGATGGTCACCACGGCGCCGGTGGGCGAGACCGCCACCCGCGCGCTCCAGCGGCCGGACGGCTCGCGCAACTGGTCGACGTACACCCTGACCGTCAGCGACCGCCCCGCCCGGAGCGTTCCCGACGACTGGCTCAGATAGAGCCAGGGCGCCCCCGTCGACGCGGACCAGCGAACCGGGGCGGTGCCCCGCGCGGTGAGCGTGATCCGTGTGGTGTCACCGCTGTGACCGGCGGTGACGCCCAGCGCGGAGGCGCCCTTGTGGCCGGCGCCGGTGACCCCGACGACCTCCACGGACACGTCCGCCCTGCCGTTCTCGCCGTCCCTGCCGAAAGGGCCCTCGGGCCGCGTGCCGGCGTTGCCGGTGTTCTCGTAGCCGCCCGGGCCCTCGCCGTCGAGGTCGACGGGTGAGTCGTCCTCCCGCGCGGAGGCCGACCGGCCGTCCCGGGCCTCGCCGACGGGGGAGCCCCGGTAGGCGGCGTACAGCGCGAGCACGGGCGCGGCGACGACGGTGGCGACGACGGTCGTCGTGACCGCACGCGCGCGCAGTCGGTCCCGGCGGGCTACACGGTCCTTGGGGTCCATCGGGAAGCCGCGCCGGTCGAAGCGGGGCGCGCCGCGCCGCGCGCGCGGATGGTGGGCGAGGGCGGTGCGCAGGGCCGCTTCGGGGGCCGGAAGGACGGGCAGGGCGTCGGGGGTGGCGCAGTCGCCCGGCCAGCGGCCGGGGATGGCGCGGCCCGCGGTGCGGCGGCAGCGCGGGCAGTCGTCGACGTGCCGGACGAGTTCGCGGCGCAGTGCGCTGCTGAGCACGAGCCGGCTGTCGCCGGTGAGATGCGCCACGCTCCGGCAGGCACCGGTCTCGACGACGGCGAGCGCCGCGCGGGTCCGCTCGACCTCGCAGGCGGCGGAGGCGAGGAGCTCGCGGGCGGCGACCGGTTGCATGCCGAGCACGGCTGCGACCTCGTGGGCTCCGAGGCGGTGCCGGACGGCGAGTTCGAGCGCCTCGCGCTGCTCCGGCGTGGTGCCCGCGGCCTCCGGCCAGGCGAGCAGGGCCAGCTCACGGCGGCGCTGCTCCCGCACCTCCTCGGGGACGGCAGGGGCGGTGGCGGTCCGCGCCGCCCGCTGCCGGCCGGCCCGGCCCACCACGTGGGTGACCTGACGTTTCTGCCGGGCTTCGGCCAGCTTGCGCAGGCAGGCCCAGCGGGCCAGCGCGTACAGCCACGCCCTGCGGTCCCCGGGCGCGTCGGGGACGTGCCGGCCGCGGCGCTCCGCGAGCGTGAGGACGTCGGCCAGGGCGGCGGTCGCCGCGTCGTGGTCGCACAGCACCGACAGGCAGTAGGTGAACAGGCCGTCCAGATACGGTTCGTGGCAGGTGGGCGGCCGGTGTGCCAGCGCGCGCGCGGCCCCGCGGTCGCGCGCCTCCCGGTGCGCCCGGTGCGTGCCGGTCGTGCGGGTCGGGATCTCCGGGCCACTGCTCGTCATTCGGCGACCGTAGGCGGCCGGGGGCGGCCCCTCCCGGAGCCCTGCGCACTTTTAATCCGTACGGGTGAAACGATCCCTCAATCGGGGACGGGAACCCTTCGTTCCACGGGCGGGGCGGGGCGATCGGCCCGGCTCCGGGCCGGTGAACGGGCCGGTGACCGGGCTCCGGGCGCCGGGCTGTCAGTGCCGGGCGCTACGGTTCCGACCATGGCTGCCCGTACCAAGACCACCAAGGACCGACCGTCCTACCGCTGCACCGAGTGCGGCTGGCAGACGGCGAAGTGGCTCGGCCGCTGCCCCGAGTGCCAGGCCTGGGGGACGGTCGAGGAGTACGGCGCGCCCGCGGTCCGTACGACGGCGCCGGGGCGGGTCACCACCTCCGCCGTGCCCATCGGCCAGGTCGACGGCCGTCAGGCCACGGCCCGTTCCACCGGCGTCCCCGAGCTGGACCGGGTGCTCGGCGGCGGGCTGGTCCCCGGCGCGGTGGTGCTCGTCGCGGGCGAGCCGGGTGTCGGCAAGTCCACGCTCCTGCTGGACGTCGCGGCCAAGGCGGCGAGCGACGAGCACCGCACGCTCTATGTCACGGGCGAGGAGTCGGCGAGCCAGGTCCGCCTGCGCGCCGACCGGATCCACGCCATCGACGACCACCTGTATCTCGCCGCCGAGACGGATCTGTCCGCCGTCCTCGGCCATCTGGACGCGGTGAAGCCGTCCCTGCTGATCCTCGACTCGGTGCAGACGGTCGCCTCCCCGGAACTCGACGGCGCGCCGGGCGGCATGGCCCAGGTGCGTGAGGTGGCGGGCGCGCTGATCCGCGCCTCGAAGGAGCGCGGGATGTCCACGCTGCTGGTGGGCCATGTCACCAAGGACGGCTCGATCGCGGGCCCGCGCCTGCTGGAGCATCTGGTGGACGTCGTGCTGCACTTCGAGGGCGACCGGCACGCGCGTCTGCGTCTGGTCCGGGGCGTCAAGAACCGCTACGGCACCACCGACGAGGTCGGCTGCTTCGAACTGCACGACGAGGGCATCACGGGCCTGGCCGACCCCAGCGGGCTGTTCCTGACCCGCCGCGCGGAGCCGGTGCCGGGCACCTGTCTGACGGTGACGCTGGAGGGCCGCCGCCCCCTGGTCGCCGAAGTGCAGGCACTCACCGTCGACTCGCAGATCCCCTCCCCCCGCCGCACCACGTCCGGGCTGGAGACCTCGCGCGTCTCGATGATGCTCGCCGTGCTGGAACAGCGCGGCCGCATCAGCGCCTTGGGCAAGCGGGACATCTACTCCGCGACGGTCGGCGGGGTACGGCTCTCCGAGCCGGCGGCGGACCTGGCGATCGCGCTCGCCCTGGCGTCGGCGGCGAGCGACACTCCGCTGCCCAAGAACCTGGTCGCGATCGGCGAGGTCGGCCTCGCGGGCGAGGTCAGACGGGTGACGGGAGTGCAGCGCAGGCTCTCCGAAGCGCACCGCCTGGGCTTCACGCACGCGCTCGTGCCGGGCGATCCGGGCAAGATCCCGTCAGGGATGAAGGTCCTGGAAGTCGCGGACATAGGGGACGCCCTGCGCGTCCTTCCGCGCTCGCGTCGCCGGGACGCCCCACGGGACGAGGAGGACCGCCGGTAGACTTTGCCCTGGTCTCGCCCGTCCGTACGAACCGAGTGCGTTAGGGTCTCCCGTTCGGATCAGGCCGCAGATGTGCACGCCCGGCCCCGCGAGCCCGGCATGATTCGAACGGGAGACCCTGAACGGGGGCGCCCCAGACACCGCGACCGGAGGAGTGCAGTGGCAGCCAACGACCGGGCAGCAGCTCCCGGAAAGTCCGGCGGGAGTACCGGCTCCGATCGCCTGATGCGCGCCTCGCTGAGCGCCGTGGCGCCCGGTACCGCCCTGCGTGACGGCCTGGAGCGCGTCCTGAGGGGCAACACCGGCGGTCTCATCGTGCTCGGTTCCGACAAGACCGTCGAGACCCTGTGCAGCGGCGGTTTCGTCCTGGACGTCGAGTTCACCGCGACCCGGCTGCGCGAGCTGTGCAAGCTCGACGGCGGCATAGTCCTGTCGTCCGACCTGTCGAAGATCCTGCGGGCGGGCGTCCAGCTGGTGCCGGACCCGACGATCCCGACCGAGGAGACCGGCACCCGGCACCGCACCGCCGACCGGGTCTCCAGGCAGGTCGGTTTTCCGGTCGTCTCGGTCTCCCAGTCGATGCGTCTGATCGCGCTCTACGTCGACGGCCACCGCCGCGTCCTGGAGGACTCGGCGGCGATCCTGTCCCGCGCCAACCAGGCACTCGCGACACTGGAGCGCTACAAGCTCCGCCTCGACGAGGTCGCCGGCACGCTGTCGGCGCTGGAGATCGAGGACCTGGTGACCGTGCGGGACGTCTCGGCGGTCGCGCAGCGGCTGGAGATGGTGCGCCGCATCGCCACCGAAATCGCCGAATACGTGGTCGAACTGGGCACCGACGGCCGTCTCCTCGCCCTTCAGCTGGACGAGTTGATCGCGGGTGTGGAGCCGGAGCGCGAGCTGGTCGTGCGGGACTACGTGCCCGAGCCCACCGCCAAGCGCGCCCGCACGGTCGACCAGGCCCTGCACGACCTGAACGGTCTCCCCCAGGCGGAACTGCTGGACCTGCCCACGGTGGCCCGGGCCCTGGGCTACACGGGCTCCCCCGAGACCCTGGACTCGGCCGTGTCCCCGCGCGGCTTCCGGCTCCTCGCCAAGGTGCCGAGGCTGCCCGGCGCGATCATCGACCGCCTGGTGGAGCACTTCGGCGGCCTGCAGAAGCTGCTGGCCGCCAGCGTGGACGACCTCCAGGCGGTGGACGGCGTCGGCGAGGCCCGCGCCCGCAGCGTCCGGGAGGGCCTGTCGCGACTGGCGGAGAGCTCGATCCTGGAGCGGTACGTCTAGGGCCTGTCCGGCGGATCGTGCCGGACCGGCCCTGTGGCTCCGGCCGGGTGGGTGTCAGGCGCTCTTCAGCACGAAGGACGTCTGCACCTTCGCGAAGCCCGGCGCCTTCGCCTCGACCAGGTACGTGCCCGCCTTGGCCGACCCGGCCGGCGGCGTCGCGCACTGCGGGGCGCTCGGCTTGCGGTCCCACCTCACGGTGTACGTGATGCTGTCGTCCGCGGGCACCCGGAACACCAGGCTCCCCGCACCCTTGGGGCAGTCGTCCGACGCCCAGTACGTGTCGTCGACGGTCGCCTGAGTGATCGTCAGCACCGCTTTCTCCGGACCGAGATCGACCTTGCAGTCGCTGCCGGAGATGTTCCGCGCGGTCAGCCGGAAGGTGGGCGTCCCGTCGGGCTCGTAGGAGTTGCGGACGCTGCTCAGACTGAACTTGACCGCGGTCGCCGTGCAGTTGGGGAGCCCGGACCCGGCCGGCAGCGCGTCACCCGCGCCGACCCCCGCCGTACCGCCCCCGGAGCCGCCGCCCGCGCTGCCCCCGGCTTCGCCGTCACCGTCACCGTCACCGTCCGCACCACCGCCGTCCGGTCCACCGGAGTCACCGGGGTCGCCGTTCGCCCCGTCGTCCCCCGTGCCGGCGCCGGACGAGGAGCCGCCCGAGTCCTCGGCGCCGGACTCGTCACGGCCGCCCGGCGCCTGGCTGATCGCCGGCCCCGAACTCGACGGTCCAGGAGTGATGGTGGAGGGCGCGGGATTCTTGCCGTTGGCCCCGTTGTCGTGCCCGCCGCCGTCCCCGCCGCCGGAGACGACGACCCAGGTGACCAGCAACGCCAACACGCCCAGCAAGGACAGCAGTACGGCCCTCCTGCGCCAGTAGATGGAGGAGGGAAGCGGCCCGACCGGATTGCGCAGAGATCCCACGGCGCAAACTGTACGAGAAATCCGGGCCTTCGCCGGTCCCACCCGCCGCCGAGAGCCCAACTTTTCCGGATCATCATCCCGGAAACCGCCGCCCGTTACCGCTCTCCGTCAGGCACGACACGCGACGGTCGCGGACTGTGACCACAGGACCACTCCCCCTTACGGTCCGTGACCGAGGAGTTCGGGGACGGCCCGGCCGCCGGGAGCTCCGCACTCCGGCACCCCCGCGTTCGCGATCGTGTCCCTTGCAGCTCTGGCCACGGATCTGTCCGCCACGGCGGCACGACGGGGTGGCGGTGTCGCCGTTCGCGGCGGTGGTCGTGGCAGGATCGAGAGGCCATGACTGCTCTCACGAAGCCCTCGCCCGACGACACCGCCGATCCCTCGTCCGAGCACGCTCCCGGAGCGCCGCTCCACTCCCCCGTCATCGACTGGTTCGACGAGCACGCCCGGGATCTGCCGTGGCGGCGCCCGGAGGCCGGTGCGTGGGGGGTGATGGTCAGCGAGTTCATGCTCCAGCAGACCCCGGTGAACCGGGTCCTGCCCGTCTACGAGCAGTGGCTGGCCCGCTGGCCGCGCCCCGCCGACCTCGCCGCCGAGGCGCCCGGTGAGGCCGTCCGCGCCTGGGGCCGGCTCGGCTACCCGCGCCGTGCGCTGCGGCTGCACGGCGCCGCGGCCGCCATAACGGAACGGCACGGTGGCGACGTACCCTCCGACCACGCGCAGCTCCTGGCGCTGCCCGGCATCGGCGAGTACACCGCCGCCGCCGTGGCGTCGTTCGCGTACGGGCAGCGGCACGCCGTGCTGGACACCAATGTGCGCCGGGTGTTCGCCCGCGCGGTGACCGGTGTCCAGTACCCGCCGAACGCCACCACGGCCGCCGAGCGCCGGCTCGCCCGTGCGCTGCTGCCCGAGGACGAGTCGACCGCCGCACGGTGGGCCGCCGCCTCCATGGAGCTGGGGGCGCTGGTGTGCACGGCGAAGAACGAGTCGTGCCATCGCTGCCCCATCGCCGCGCAGTGCGCCTGGCGGCTCGCGGACAAGCCGGCGCACGACGGCCCGCCGCGCCGGGGACAGACGTACGCGGGCACGGACCGTCAGGTCCGCGGGCGGTTGCTGGCCGTGCTCCGGGAGGCGCACGGTCCCGTACCGCAGGCGGCCCTGGACCGGGTGTGGCAGGAACCGGTCCAGCGCGCCCGCGCGCTGGACGGCCTGGTCGCCGACGGTCTGGTCGAACCGCTGCCCGGCGGGCTCTACCGGCTGCCGCTGACCTGACCGCCACCGGCCCGGCTGTTCCGCGTTTCCGCCCGGGCGGCACGCACCGGCCCATAAGCTGCCCAAGTCCCCCGCCGCTTTACCCCGTTCCTACTTCCGTTACACAACCGACGGACAGCCGAGGGCAGGCCGCAGGCTGCTCCGCACAGTGCCGTGACAACGCCTCCGTACCTTCGTTCCCGTGCCCCGCACGCGACACACAGCGCGACGCAAGCGCGCAGGGGCGCGACCACCACGGATCACGGCAGTGGACCGGGCCGCGCGGGCGGGCCGGTACGGGGAGCGGAAGGCGGTTCACCATGGCGCAGGGCGAGGTGCTCGGGTTCGAGGAGTACGTCCGCACCCGGCAGGACGCGCTGCTGCGCAGCGCCCGCCGTCTGGTTCCGGACCCCGTCGACGCGCAGGACCTGCTGCAGACCGCGCTGGCCCGGACGTACGGCCGCTGGGACGGGATCGCCGACAAGCGGCTGGCCGACGCCTACCTGCGCCGCGTCATGATCAACACCCGGACCGAGTGGTGGCGCGCCCGCAAGCTGGAGGAGGTGCCCACCGAGCAGCTCCCGGACGCCTGCGTGGACGACGCCACCGAGCAGCACGCCGACCGCGCCCTCCTGATGGACGTACTGAAGGTGCTCGCCCCGAAGCAGCGCAGCGTGGTGGTGCTGCGACACTGGGAGCAGATGTCCACGGAGGAGACGGCCGCCGCACTCGGCATGTCGGCCGGAACGGTCAAGAGCACGCTGCACCGGGCGCTCGCCCGGCTCCGCGAGGAGCTGGAAGCCCGCGAACTGGACGCACGCGCGCTGGAGCGTGAGGAGCGGGAGCGTTGCGCGGCCTGACCGGCGCGGGACCCATGCGGGTCCGGAGAACCGCCCGGGCGGCGACCACGGCGATGTCCGTGTTCGTCGCCCTCACCCTTTTCGTCACCGCCTGCGGTACGGGCGGCACCGGTGCCCGTGACGAGGGCCCCGCGCACGCGGACTCCGTGGTGAGCCCTCGGCCCACCTCCTCGTCCTCCTCCCTGCCCGCGCCCCCGCGGGCGGAGGCCGCGCCCGGGGCCGGGGGCCGGGTGGACGCGGTGCGGCTGGTCAAGGGGGACCCGGCCGTCTCCGCGGCGGTCAAGCGGGAGCTGGAGCCGTGCGTGGGCGACGAGTACCCCGTCGACGTGAGCTACGGCAATCTCACCGGGGGGACCTCGAACGACGTCGTCGTCAACGTTCTGACCTGCGGAGACGCGGTGGGCGTCGGTTCGTACGTGTACCGCGACCAGGATGGTGCGTACGTGAACGTGTTCCGGACCGAGGAGCCCCCCGTGTACGCGGAGATCGACCGCGGGGACCTGGTGGTGACGATGCAGGTGTACGACCGGGGCGACCCGGTGTCGAGCCCGTCCGGCGAGAACGTGATCACCTACCGCTGGACCGCGGGCCGGTTCGCCGAGGAGTTCCGCACCCACAACGACTACGGCAAGGTGTCCGGTGCGGAGCCGACACCGATGCCGGACAGCTGAGATCCGGGACCCGGGAGCAGGACCGGCCCGGAGCGGGGGACCCGGACCACAGGTGAGGGCGCGCGGCGTGAACCGGCGGGCCGCGCGGTCCGATGAAGGGGATGAACCCTCCGCGCGGTCCCCGCGTCCGTCCGGTGGGCGGGGCGAAACCCTCCCACCGGCCCGACACCGCACAAGAACCGGGCACCGGGCACCGGGCACGAGACCTGAGAACAAGAACCGAGAACTGAGAGCACCGGGATGGCAGACCAGACCCACGTCCTGTTCGTCGAGGACGACGACGTCATCCGCGAGGCCACCCAGCTCGCCCTGGAGCGGGACGGCTTCGCGGTCACCGCGATGCCCGACGGGCTGTCGGGTCTGGAGGCGTTCCGCGCCGACCGGCCGGACATCGCGCTGCTCGACGTCATGGTGCCCGGCCTCGACGGCGTCAGCCTGTGCCGGAGCATCCGCGACGAGTCGATGGTGCCGGTGATCATGCTGTCGGCGCGGGCGGACGCCATCGACGTGGTCCTGGGCCTGGAGGCCGGCGCCGACGACTACGTGACCAAGCCGTTCGACGGTGCCGTCCTGGTCGCCCGCATCCGGGCGGTGCTGCGCCGGTTCGACCGGGCGAACGGTGGCCGGGAGGAAGCGGGGGCCGGGGTCCTTGCCGCCGCGCTGGCCTTCGGTGAACTGGAGATCGACACCGTGGGCATGGAGGTGCGTCGGGCGGGGACCCCGGTGGCGCTGACTCCGACCGAGATGCGGCTGCTGCTGGAGTTCTCCTCGGCGCCGGGCACCGTCCTCTCCCGCGACCGGCTGCTCGAACGTGTGTGGGAGTACGGGTGGGGCGGCGACACCCGCGTCGTCGACGTCCATGTGCAGCGGCTGCGCGGGAAGATCGGCCAGGACCGCATCGAGACGGTCCGCGGCTTCGGCTACAAACTGAAGGCCTGAGCACGGACATGCGGCGACACGTCGGACGGCTGGTGGGTGCGGGACTCGAGCGGGCGGGCGTCCTCACCGGGCTGAGATGGAAGCTCAGCGCCGCCATCGCCCTGGTCGGCGCGCTGGTGGCGGTCGCGCTGAGCCTGGTCGTGCACAACGCGGCCCGGGTGTCGATGCTGGACAACGCGCGCGATCTCGCCGACGAGCGCATCATGATCGCCCAGCGCAACTACGAGCTGTCCGGGCGGCTGAACTTCCCCAACACCAAGGTCGACGACCCCGAGCTGCCGGCGGAGCTGCGGGCGAAGGTGAAGGAGGGCCGGCGGGCCACCTACGTGGCCGACCGGCCGGGCGGGGCGCCGGACATCTGGGCGGCCGTACCGCTGAAGAACGGCCATGTCATGTCCCTGCACTCAGGCTTCACGGACCGCAGCTCGGACATCCTCAAGGATCTCGACCAGGCCCTGGTGATCGGTTCCATCGCGGTCGTCCTGGGCGGCAGCGCGCTCGGGGTGCTGATCGGCGGACATCTGTCCCGCCGGCTGCGCAAGGCGGCGAGCGCCGCCAACCGGGTCGCCAAGGGGGAGACGGAGGTCCGGGTGCGCGAGGCCATCGGCGGGGTCGTCCGGGACGAGACCGACGACCTGGCCAGCGCGGTGGACGCGATGGCGGACGCGCTGCGTCAGCGGCTGGAGGCCGAACGCCGGGTCACCGCCGACATCGCGCACGAACTGCGCACCCCGGTCACCGGTCTGCTGACCGCCGCCGAACTGCTGCCGCCCGGCCGGCCGACCGAGCTGGTGCTGGACCGGGCGAAAGCCATGCGCACCCTGGTCGAGGACGTCCTGGAGGTGGCCCGGCTGGACGGTGCGTCCGAGCGGGCCGAACTGCAGGACATCCTGCTGGGCGAGTTCGTCGCCCGGCGGGTCGCGGTCAGGTCCTCCCGTCTGGATCAGGCCAGGGCCCGCGAGCCCGGCCTGGTCCAGGCGGGAGGGCCTGGGGACCCGGACGTCACGGTGCGCGTGGTGCGCGAGTCGGAGGTCACCACTGATCCGCGGCGTCTGGAGCGGGTGCTGTTCAACCTGCTGGCCAATGCCGCCCGGCACGGCAGGCCGCCCATCGAGGTCTCCGTCGAGGGGCGGGTCGTCCGGGTCCGTGACCATGGGCCCGGTTTTCCCGCGGACCTGCTTGCCGAGGGACCGAGCCGGTTCCGCACCGGCAGTACGGACCGGGCCGGGCGCGGTCACGGCCTGGGCCTGACCATCGCGGCCGGGCAGGCCCGGGTGCTGGGGGCACGGCTGACCTTCCGCAACGTGCGGCCGGCCGGCGCGTCCGAGGACGCGCCGGCCGAGGGCGCGGTCGCCGTGCTGTGGCTGCCGGAGCACGCGCCGACGAACACCGGGAGCCATCCGCTACTGCCGTAGACGTCCGGCCGAGGAGGCCCTGGACCGGGACCCGGCCGGCGGACCGGAGTCCTCAGAACTGCACGCCCTTGCCGCGCAGGAACTGGACCGGGTCGATCGCGGAGCCGTAGTTCGGGCTGGTCCGGATCTCGAAGTGCAGGTGGGGGCCGCTGGAGTTGCCGGTGTTGCCGGACGCGGCGATCTTCTGGCCGGTCTTGACGACCTGGCCGGGCTGCACGTTCACCTCGGAGAGGTGGGCGTACTGGGAGTACGTCCCGTTGCCGTGGTTGATGACCACGGCGTTGCCGTAGGCCGGGCCGTCGCCGGCGCCGTTGCCGCCCGCCTTGACGATCGTGCCGCCGTGCGCGGCCACGACCTTGGTGCCGTTGGGGACCGCGTAGTCCTGCCCGCTGTGGGCGGACTGCCACATGCCGCCGGCCTGGGCGTAGCCGGCGGAGATCTTGTACTTCTTCACCGGGTCGACCCAGGACGCCTTCTTCTTGGCGGGCTGAGCCGGCTTCTCGGCCTTCTCGGCCTTCTTCGCCTCGGCGGACTTCTTGTTCTCGGCGGCCTTGGTCTTCGCGGCCTTGGACTTCGCGGCCTCGGCCTGGACGTCCGCCTGAGCCTGCACGGCCCTGGCGGTGTTGCCGGTGGCGGCCGTGGTGTCGGCGGCGGCCGCGATCCCGGCTCCCACGACGCCCGTGACTCCCAGACCGGCGGCCATGACGGCCGCGCGGGTGCGGAGGTGGGACGTGAGGAAGGAACGGGGCGTGACGCGCTGGGACATCTGAACCTCGCGAGGAAGGGAGCAAAGGAAAACCACCGGGCGAACAGGTCCGCTCCGAAGTGGCTATCCCTTGGTAACCCCTCCGCCCACAAAGGCACAAAAAGGGTTATCTACGACAGACCTTCGTACTTCCTCAGTGAGATGAACGTCTCTTGACACTTCACCCGTACCGGACGAAAGCCCCATTCGAGGCTGATCGATCGGAGTTTTACGTTAAATGTCCGTTTTGCGCTTCGGCACTTCCCCACTATTCCGGCTAGTACCGGACGAAACGCCTGTGGAGCATGTCACCGGGGGCGGGGTTCGGACATTCCATAAATGTGGCGTGCGCCTCTCTAGCCGCCTACCGCGCGGTAACCCTACGGTTCACCTCGCGTCACCCTCCACGACGAACATGCACACGACACATCGGCCCACTGGCAGCGTTACGAGCCCGAGAGGACCCCCCGCCACATGAGAAGCCGACGCCCCTGGCTGCGCCGTGCATCGGTCACCGCCGTCTCCACCACGGCCCTGATGGCCCTGGCCGTCCCCGCCCAGGCGGCGACCGCCTCCGGCACCTCGACGACGGCCACCGCGACGGCCACCGCGACGGCCACGGCAGCCGCCGCAGACGTCGACTACGACACCTGGCAGCGGGACTGCCAGGCGGTCATGGACCAGGCCCTGCCGCAGCTGCGGCAGCGGATCGCGAACCCGCGGCCGGGCGAGAAGCAGGCGATCGTCCTCGACATCGACAACACCGCCCTGGAGTCCGACTTCGGGTTCAGCTTCCCCGCGCCGGCCAACGAGCCGGTCCTGGAGGTCGCGCAGTACGCCCAGGAGCGCGGGGTCGCGGTGTTCTTCGTGACCGCCCGGCCGGGCATCATCGAGGCCTTCACCGAGTACAACCTCGACCACGCCGGATACGAGTCCGCCGGACTGTACGTCCGCAGCTTCACCGACCTGTTCCGGAACGTGGCCGCGTACAAGACGGCCAAGCGCGTCGACATCGAGTCGAAGGGCTACACGATCATCGCCAACATCGGCAACAACGACACCGACCTGTCGGGCGGCCACGCCGAGAGGACCTACAAGCTGCCGGACTACGACGGCCGGCTCTCGTAACCCCGGACACGGCATGCGAAAGGGGCCGGTGCCCCTCTCGGGCACCGGCCCCTTTCGGCTGCCGTCACGCTGACGCGTCACACACTGACGTGCTTACGCGTCCTTGCTGAGATTCGGACCGGCTCCGCCGGCCGCCTGCTCGACCGGCGGGACGTCGGGCAGGGCCGCCTTCTCCTCACCGCGGAAGGTGAAGGTCGCGCTCTCGCCCTCGCCCTCGGTGTCCACGACCACGATGTGGCCGGGACGCAGCTCGCCGAAGAGGATCTTCTCCGACAGCGAGTCCTCGATCTCGCGCTGGATGGTCCGGCGCAGCGGCCGGGCGCCCAGCACGGGGTCGTAACCCCTGGTGGACAGCAGCTCCTTGGCGGCCGGGGAGAGCTCGATGCCCATGTCCCGGTCCTTCAGGCGCTCGTCCACCTTGTCGATCATCAGGTCGACGATCGCGAGGATGTCCTCCTGGGACAGCTGCGGGAACACGACCACGTCGTCGACACGGTTGAGGAACTCGGGACGGAAGTGCTGCTTGAGCTCGTCCGACACCTTGTTCTTCATGCGCTCGTAGTTGGACTTCTTGTCGCCCGCGGCGGCGAAGCCCAGGTTGAAGCCCTTGGAGATGTCCCGGGTGCCGAGGTTGGTCGTCATGATGATGACCGTGTTCTTGAAGTCCACGACCCGGCCCTGGGAGTCGGTCAGACGACCGTCCTCCAGGATCTGCAGCAGCGAGTTGAAGATGTCCGGGTGGGCCTTCTCGACCTCGTCGAAGAGGACGACCGAGAACGGCTTGCGGCGCACCTTCTCCGTCAGCTGACCGCCCTCCTCGTAGCCCACGTAGCCGGGGGGCGAACCGAAGAGACGCGAGACCGTGTGCTTCTCGCTGAACTCCGACATGTCGAGGGAGATCAGCGCGTCCTCGTCACCGAACAGGAACTCGGCGAGGGCCTTGGACAGCTCGGTCTTACCGACACCGGACGGGCCGGCGAAGATGAACGAGCCACCGGGACGCTTCGGGTCCTTCAGACCGGCACGCGTACGGCGGATCGCCTTCGACAGCGCCTTGACGGCGTCCTTCTGGCCGATGACCCGCTTGTGGAGCTCGTCCTCCATGCGCAGCAGACGCGAGGACTCCTCCTCGGTCAGCTTGAAGACCGGGATGCCGGTGGCCGTGGCGAGGACCTCGGCGATCAGGTCGCCGTCGACCTCGGCGACGACGTCCATGTCGCCGGCCTTCCACTCCTTCTCCCGCTTGGCCTTGGCGGCGAGGAGCTGCTTCTCCTTGTCGCGCAGGGAGGCGGCCTTCTCGAAGTCCTGCGAGTCGATCGCGGACTCCTTGTCCCGGCGGACACCGGCGATCTTCTCGTCGAACTCGCGCAGGTCCGGCGGCGCGGTCATCCGGCGGATGCGCATCCTCGAGCCGGCCTCGTCGATCAGGTCGATCGCCTTGTCCGGGAGGAAGCGGTCCGAGATGTACCGGTCGGCCAGGGTGGCGGCCTGCACCAGTGCCTCGTCGGTGATCGAGACACGGTGGTGCGCCTCGTACCGGTCGCGCAGCCCCTTGAGGATCTCGATGGTGTGCGGCAGGGACGGCTCGGCGACCTGGATCGGCTGGAAGCGGCGCTCGAGGGCCGCGTCCTTCTCCAGGTGCTTGCGGTACTCGTCCAGCGTGGTCGCGCCGATGGTCTGGAGCTCACCACGCGCCAGCATCGGCTTCAGGATGGAGGCCGCGTCGATGGCGCCCTCGGCGGCACCCGCACCGACCAGCGTGTGCAGCTCGTCGATGAACAGGATGATGTCGCCGCGGGTACGGATCTCCTTGAGCACCTTCTTCAGGCGCTCCTCGAAGTCACCGCGGTAGCGGGAGCCCGCGACCAGGGCACCGAGGTCCAGGGTGTAGAGGTGCTTGTCCTTGAGGGTCTCGGGCACCTCGCCCTTGACGATGGCCTGGGCGAGGCCCTCGACGACGGCGGTCTTGCCGACGCCGGGCTCACCGATCAGCACCGGGTTGTTCTTGGTGCGGCGGGACAGCACCTGCATGACCCGCTCGATCTCCTTCTCGCGCCCGATGACCGGGTCGAGCTTGGACTCACGAGCGGCCTGGGTGAGGTTCCGGCCGAACTGGTCGAGAACCAGGGACGTGGAGGGGGTGCCCTCGGCAGGACCGCCGGCGGTGGCGGTCTCCTTGCCCTGGTAACCGGAGAGCAGCTGGATGACCTGCTGCCGCACACGGTTCAGATCTGCGCCCAGCTTGACCAGGACCTGGGCGGCGACGCCCTCGCCCTCACGGATCAGGCCGAGCAGGATGTGCTCCGTGCCGATGTAGTTGTGACCCAGCTGCAGCGCCTCACGGAGCGACAGCTCGAGAACCTTCTTGGCACGGGGGGTGAAGGGGATGTGACCCGACGGGGCCTGCTGGCCCTGCCCGATGATCTCCTCCACCTGCTGGCGGACCGCCTCGAGCGAAATCCCGAGGCTCTCAAGGGCCTTGGCGGCGACACCCTCACCCTCGTGGATCAGGCCCAGGAGGATGTGCTCAGTGCCGATGTAGTTGTGGTTGAGCATCCGGGCTTCTTCCTGAGCCAGGACGACAACCCGCCGCGCGCGGTCGGTGAACCTCTCGAACATCGTTAATCGCTCCTCAGAGCGGTCAGGCAGTGGGGGGAACTTCCCCTCCCTGTCCTTCCGCAGCTTAGTCCCGCAAGCGGGGACCGCTCATTCCAACTGCCGACACCGTCGATGGCCTCCTGACCCCGAACGCCGACATATGCTCCAACCTGATGGTGCGAGACGATGTTCCCGCAGACCAGGCAGTTACCCCTATCGCCAGTACGCCGATGGCGAACGCGAGACCTGCCGCACTGCGTGTCGCCCCCCTCCCACTAGGAATGTCTTACCCGCTGCGACCGACAGTCCATGCCGGGTACAGGAGTTCCCTCCGCTACGGGCGAACAACCTTGTGCCTCCCCGGACCCCCGCACGCCTCCGCGTTCGACACCCCGTGCGTACACATGCGCACCCAGCGTAACTCGAACGGCCTTCCGGCGGTTGCGCCCGGCATGACCGGCACCGCCTCCTCCGTCGCTCCCGCCGCCTCGGTCCCGTTCGTCCCCGCGCACCGTTCCGTCACCGCGGCCGAGGAGGCCCAGGGCGGTCCGGATGATCCGGTCCGGCGTTGGTACGAGGACGAACAAGGGTGGCCGACGGTGCCCGGTTCTCCGGTACGCCTGGGGGTGGGGGTGCGCTTCGACGTCCTGGACGTCCCCGCCGAAGCCGGTCATGCGGCTCTGGAGCGTCTGGAGCTCCTGGGGCCGGTGGCCCTGCAGGGCGGCCGGATGCGGCTGCTGGTGGCCGCGGGCAGCGCGGAGGAACTGCCGGGGCTGCTCGCCTGGCTGGAGTGGGGCACGCTGGCCCTCGATCTGGCCGCGATCGGCGCGGGCGGTCTCATCGACGCTCCGTCGCCCCCGGGGACCGCCGGCCCCGGTGCCGTCCGGCCGCTCCCACCGGACCACGCCGGTACACAGGGGGCCGCCGTGTGGCTGCGGCCCCCCGAGCCGGGGCGCGAGGTCGAGGCCTCGCTGCCGACACTGTCGGCGACGGGGGGCCGTGGGGACGCCCCCGATCTCGTACGGCTGGTGAACACGGTGGCCACACAGTGCCACCGGATCCGGCTCCTGCACGCCCGTGACCGGACGCCGGCCGGGGCGCGCGAGGCGGAACGGACCGACAGTCAGCCGTTGGCCTGCTCGTAGGCCTCGCGAATGGCCGCGGGGACCCGGCCGCGGTCGTTGACCTCGTGGCCGTTCTCCTTCGCCCAGGCGCGGATCGCCGCGGTGTCCTGGGTGCCGCCGGAAGCCGCACGCGCCTTTCCACGCCCGCCCGAAGCACGGCCTCCCGTACGACGGCCGCCCTTCACGTAAGGCTCGAGAAGGCCACGGAGCTTGTCCGCATTGGCAGTGGTGAGATCGATCTCGTATGTCTTGCCGTCCAACGCGAACGTCACGGTCTCGTCCGCCTCGCCGCCGTCGAGGTCGTCGACAAGAAGGACCTGAACCTTCTGTGCCACCGGATTTCCTTTCATCGATAACGTCAGGGCCTGGGTGTACCGGCGTTCGCCGTATCGCCGTCCCCTGTTATATGCACTACTGCAGTACGTCGGAAAGCAAACCGCTTTTGCCGGAAAAACACAAACCCCGGGGAGAGACACGCTGCCCGCCCGCGGCCCGGAAACGTGCGCGTTTCGGACATAGGGACCCCGGCAAGGCCCACAGCGGCGAAGCAACTACGGAAGCAAGTACGGAATATGCCCCGGCGTCGCCTACCGAGGGCCTCCGCCGCAAGGCGCCGGGTACGGAACGCCGACGATCACAGATGCAGAAGCATCCGACTGTTGCCCAGAGTGTTCGGTTTCACTCGTTCGAGACCGAGGAACTCCGCGACACCCTCGTCATAGGAACGCAGCAGCTCGGCGTACACATCGGCGTCCAAGGGCGTCTCACCGATCTCCACGAAGCCGTGCTTGCCGAAGAACTCGACTTCGAAGGTCAGGCAGAAAACGCGGCGAACACCGAGCCGGCGGGCGGTCTCCAGCAACTTCTCCATCAAGCGATGCCCCACACCGGCGCCCTTCAGCCCGGGCTTCACGGCGAGAGTACGGACTTCCGCGAGGTCTTCCCACATCACGTGCAGCGCGCCGCAGCCGACGACCTCCCCGGTGTCGTCCCGTTCCGCGATCCAGAACTCCTGGATGGCCTCGTAAAGCGTCACCGTCGCTTTGTCGAGCAGGATGCCCTTGCGGACGTAGGCGTCAAGGAGGTGACGTACTGCGGGAACATCGCTGGTGCGGGCCCGCCGGACGGTGATGGATTTTGCGGGGACATCCGGGCTGTCTGCTGACATGAGCGGACGCTATCGCCCGCGCGGGCCCTCGGCCGAGGCGGGGTTCTCCGCAGAGGGTTCCGCGGGCGGGGGTTGTTCGGGCGATCCGGCTTGTTCGACCGTTCCCGGCTGTTCCGCCGATCCCGGCTGTTCGGCCGATCCCGGCTGTTCGGCCGGCCGGCGTTGTTCCGTGGTTTCCGGAAGGGGTGCGACGCGTACGGCATCCGTGAGGGCCTGGCGCTGTTCCTCGCTCATCATCCCGAAGAAGGCGACGAGTGCGGCGGCGGCGTTGTCGCTCTGCGACCAGGCCTCGTTCATCAGCGCGGCGGCGTACGCGGCGCGGGTGGAGACCGCCTCATATCGATAGGCCCGGCCTTCCGCCTGGCGGCGCACCCAGCCCTTCTGATGGAGATTGTCCAGAACGGTCATCACCGTGGTGTACGCGATGGACCGTTCCTTCTGCAGATCTTCGAGGACTTCCCTGACGGTGACCGGGCGGTTCCACTTCCACACCCGCGTCATGACCGCGTCTTCGAGTTCTCCCAAGGGGCGAGGCACATCTCGTAATAATAGTGTGAAATCCACACCATGGCGTGCCGAGTGCGCATGAAGGGCGGCACACATGAACGAAAAGGGCGTACGACTCGCGCTCGGTCACGCTCGAGTCGTACGCCGGGTCCGTCTCCCGTGCCACCCGCGGCCGGCCGGGCAGCGGCGGGTCGGGCAGCGGCCGGCCGGGCAGCCCTTGGTCAGGCCTCGGTCTTGGCGGGGGCCTGGTGGGGTGCCTCCGCGCGGGCGAGGGCCGCGTCCACGGCGGCGTCCTCCTTGGTCTTGTTGGCGCCGCCCTGGGTCTTCACGATCACCCGGATCACGCCGATGAAGAGGACGGCCATGACGGCCGGGGGCAGGAGCGCGGAGACATAGTCCATGGATCCAGGGTAGCCAGGACCCGGCCGACGGCCGGGCGGGGGTGGGTGTGCGGCGGACGGGCCTGCGGCGGCTCCGCGGCAGGGGTCGTCAGCCCGCGGCGAGTCGCCGGCCCTGCGAGGGCGGGGCGGGCTTGCGGCGGGGGAAGACCTCGCCCGGGGTGGGGACGGGCCGGCCGGGTTTCGGGGTGCCGGGCGCGGGTGCGGCGGGGTCCGGCGCGGGTTCGGGCCGGGGAGCGGACGGCTTGCGCTCCGGCTCCTTCTCGGGGTTCTCTGCGGCCTGGCCGCCCGGCAGGGCGAGGAGGCGGGTGCGGGAGGCGGGGACGACGGACAGGGGGCCCTTGGGCAGCGGACCGGCGGGCGGGGAGCCCGCGGAGCCCGCGCGGGCCGTACGGCCGGCGAGGCGGGCGCACACGTCCTGCTCGGCGAGGAGCCGGCAGCGGTCCAGGAGGACGGCTGCCGCGGGGTTGCCGCGCAGCGCCCGGAGGGCGGCGAGGTCGTCGGCGCCGGGGCGGTGGCCGGCACCCAGCGCCTCCTCCAGAAGCGTGAGATAGCCGGCGACGGTGCCGGGGAGGGCTGCGCGGTAGCGGCCGAGGTCGGCCACCAGGAAGACGCGCAGTCGGGCACTCTCCCGCGTCGCCTCGTCGAGGGACTCGGCGAGGCGGAGACAGTCCTGGACGTCTTCGGCCGAGGCGGACGTGGGGTGCAGGGCGAGGGCGAGGGCGCGGCGGAGCACACGCAGCTCCTCCGCGCCGAACGCCATGCCGCCGCGGGATCCGTAGGGCGTGGGCATGCCGCGACGATACGCGCTAATCAGACAAACAACGCATAACGCACGGGTGTGGCGCGCGGGTCCACCCGGGTGGGGGCGGTCCGGGGGCCGTCCGGGCCGCCCCGGCGGGGAGCAGGTACCGCTCGACGGGTCCGCCCGGCCCCGCTCCACGGGGCGTGCGGACCGGGCAGCCCCCGTACGGCTCGGCACCGGCCGCCCGTGGCCCGCGTCCCGGTCCCGGAGCGCCTCGCCCGGGAGGCGCTACATCCGCGACACGTTCCGTTCGTAGACCAGCCGCAGGCCGACCAGGGTCAGCCAGGGCTCGTGCTCGTCGATGACCGTGCTCTCGCCCAGGACCATCGGCGCGAGTCCGCCGGTCGCGATGACGGTCACCTCGTCGGGGTCGTCGGAGAGCTCGCGGGCCATCCGGCGGACGACGCCGTCGACCTGGCCGGCGAAGCCGTAGATGATGCCGGACTGCATCGCCTCGACCGTGTTCTTGCCGATCACGCTCCGGGGCCGGGCCACCTCGATCTTGCGGAGCTGCGCGCCGCGGACGCCGAGCGCCTCGACGGAGATCTCGATGCCGGGGGCGATCACGCCGCCGACGTACTCCCCTCGCGCGCTGACCGCGTCGAAGGTGGTGGCGGTGCCGAAGTCGACGACGACGGCGGGTCCGCCGTAGAGGTCGACGGCGGCGACCGCGTTGATGATGCGGTCCGCGCCGACCTCCTTGGGGTTGTCGGTGAGGATCGGCACTCCGGTCTTGACGCCCGGCTCGACCAGGACCGCGGGGACGTCGCCGTAGTAGCGGCGGGTCACCTCGCGGAGTTCGTGCAGGACGGAGGGGACGGTCGCGCAGATGGCGATGCCGTCGATGCCGTCGCCCAGTTCGTCGCCGAGCAGGGGATGCATGCCCATCAGGCCCTGGAGGAGGACGGCGAGCTCGTCGGCGGTGCGGCGCGCGTCCGTGGAGATCCGCCAGTGTTCGACGATGTCCTCGCCGTCGAACAGGCCCAGGGTGGTGTGCGTGTTGCCCACGTCGATCGTCAGCAGCATGGCCGGCCCCTACTCAGCCGCTCGCAGGTCCAGGCCGATGTCCAGGATCGGCGAGGAGTGGGTGAGGGCGCCCACGGCGAGGTAGTCGACCCCCGTGTCGGCGTACGCCCCTGCGTTGTCGAGGGTGAGCCGGCCGGACGCCTCCAGGGTGGCGCGGCCTGCGACGAGAGCCACCGCCTCCTCGCACTCGCCGGGGGTGAAGTTGTCCAGCAGGATCAGGTCGGCGCCGGCGTCCAGGACCTCGCGGAGCTGGTGCAGGGTGTCGACCTCGACCTCGATCGGTACGTCGGGGAAGCGTTCCCGGACGGCCTGGAACGCCTGGGCGACGCCGCCCGCGGCGACCACGTGGTTGTCCTTGACCAGGGCCGCGTCGGAGAGCGACATGCGGTGGTTGACGCCGCCGCCGCAGCGCACGGCGAACTTCTCCAGGGAGCGCAGGCCCGGGGTGGTCTTGCGGGTGTCGCGGACCTCGGCCTTCGTACCGTCGAGAACGTCCGCCCACGCGCGCGTGGCCGTCGCGACACCCGAGAGGCGGCACAGGAGGTTCAGGGCGCTGCGTTCCGCCGTGAGGAGGTCGCGGGTGCGGGCGGTGACGGAGAGGAGCTTGGCGCCGGCTTCCACCCGGTCTCCGTCCTCCACGTGCCGTTCCACCTCGAACTCCGCCGTGCAGACCACCGAGACGACCGCCTCGGCGACCCTGAGGCCCGCCACGACGCCCGCCTCCCGGGCGGTGAAGTCGGCGGTGGCGACGGCGTCCTCGGGGATGGTCGCGACCGTGGTCACGTCCACGCCGTGGGCGAGGTCCTCCTGGACGGCGATGTTGGCGATGTCCTCGACCTCCACCGGGTCCAGCCCCGCGTCGGCCAGGAGCTGGGCGAGCGCGGGGTCGAGGCCGCACTCCAGGTAGGTCTCGTCGTAGCTCTCGTCGCTGTCCGCGCCGCAGGCGCAGCCGTCGCCGCAGCCGCCGGAGGAGGCGAGGGGAAGGTCTGGTGTGGTCACTGCTGTCACTGCTCCTGAGAGGCGTGGGGCGGGAGGTTCGGGGCGTCGGGGAGAGTCGGGGGGAAGTCTGTGGCGTCGGTGGTGTGCGCCGCCAGCGTGCGGTCCGGGTTCAGCCGTACGACGATGTGGCGGCGCCAGGCGGTGTCGTCGCGCCCGGGCCGGTCCTCGCGCCAGTGACAGCCCCGGGTCTCCTCGCGCCGCAGCGCGGCGGCGACCAGGACGCGGGCGACGCACAGGAGGTTCGTCGCCTCCCAGGTGTCGACGCCGGGCTCGGCGGTCTTGCCCTGCTCGTCGAGGGCGTCGCGGGCGTCGGCGTGCAGCCGCTGGAGCCCGTCGGCGGCCTGCTCGAGGGATGCGGCGGAGCGCAGGACCCCGGCTCCCCCGGTCATGATCCGCTGGATGGTGAAGCGGGCCTCCGCGGGGAGGAGGGGGTGCCCGGGGCGCTCGGCGTGCGGGAAGGGCTGCGGCGTACGCGCGCGAAGGGCGTTCCCGGTCCGGCTCGCGGCGATGTCGGCGGCGATGCGCTCCGCGTAGACCAGGCCCTCCAGGAGCGAGTTGGAGGCGAGCCGGTTGGCTCCGTGCACGCCGGTGCAGGCGACCTCCCCGCAGGCGTAGAGGCCGGGGACGGTGGTGCGGCCGTGGGAGTCGGTGCGCACTCCGCCGGAGGCGTAGTGGGCGGCGGGGGCGACCGGGACGGGCTCGGTGACCGGGTCGATGCCGTGGGCGCGGCAGGCGGCGAGGATCGTCGGGAAGCGGTGCTCCCACATGTCGGCGCCGAAGTGCCGGGCGTCGAGGTACATGTGCTCGGCGTCCCGCTCCCGCATCCGGCGCATGATGCCCTTGGCGACGATGTCCCGCGGGGCGAGCTCGGCGAGCTCGTGCTGCCCCACCATGAAGCGCACGCCGTCGGCGTCGACCAGGTGGGCGCCCTCGCCGCGTACCGCCTCGGAGACCAGGGGCTGCTGGCCCTCCGCGTCCGGGCCGAGGAACAGGACGGTCGGGTGGAACTGCACGAACTCGAGGTCACTGACCTCGGCCCCCGCGCGCAGGGCCAGCGCCACCCCGTCGCCGGTCGAGACGGAGGGGTTCGTGGTCGCGCTGAAGACCTGCCCCATGCCACCGGTCGCGAGCACCACCGCGGGAGCGTGCACGGCCCCCACGCCGTCGTGCTGGCCCTCCCCCATGACGTGCAGGGTCACGCCCGCGCTGCGCCCTTCGGCATCGGTCAGCAGGTCCAGGACCAGCGCGTTCTCGATCGTGCGCAGTCCCGCCCGTCGCCCACCGCCACCCTTGCCCGAGAGTGCTTCGCGCTCGTCCCTCCTGACCGCGTGTACGGCCTCGACCAGCGCGCGGGAGATCTCCGCGCCGGTGGCGTCCCCGCCCGCGTGCGCGATGCGCCGGCGGTGGTGGCCGCCCTCGCGGGTGAGTTCCAGGCTGCCCTCCTCGGACTCGTCGAAGTGGGCGCCGGTGGCGATGAGCCGGCGTACGGCGTCGGGGCCCTCGGTGACGAGGAGGCGGACCGCCTCCTCGTCGCACAGCCCCGCGCCGGCGACCAGGGTGTCGTCCCGGTGCTGTTCGGGGGTGTCGCCCTCGCCCAGGGCCGCGGCGATGCCGCCCTGGGCCCAACGGGTGGACCCGTCGTCGAGCCGGGCCTTGGTCACGACGACCGTGGCCAGTCCGGCGGCCTCGCAGCGCAGCGCGGCGGTCAGTCCGGCCACGCCGGAGCCGACGACCACGACGTCCGCCTCGATGGACCACCCGGGCGCGGGCGCGTGCAGTCGTATGCCGGTGGTGGTCACGAGGCGGCTCCGAGGGTGCCGAAGGTCAGGGGGATGTTGTCGATCAGGCGGGTCGTGCCGACCCGGGCGGCCACGGCGAGGACGGCCTCGCCGGTGAAGCCGTCGCCGATCTCGGTGAAGTCCGAGGGGTCGACCAGAGCCAGGTAGTCCAGGGTGAGCGGCGGGGTGAAGCGGGCGGCCGCGTCGAGGACCTGGCGGGCGGCGCCGCGGACGGCGTCGGGGCCGCCCGCCGTGGCGACGGCGTGCGTGTCGGCCGCCGCGCGGGACTCCCCGAGCGCGCTCAGCGCCTCGGCACGCGCGCGCGTGGCGGGCACTTCGCGGGCCCGCGCGTGCAGTGCCTCCTGCGCGGCGTGCCGGTCCCGTCCGGCGAACAGCGCGCCGGACAGGGCGAGCGCGGTGTGCCGCTCCGTGGCGGAGAGGTAGCGGTTGCGGCTGGACAGGGCCAGCCCGTCGGGCTCGCGGACGGTGGGGACGCCGACGATGTCGACGCCGAAGTTCAGGTCGCGCACCATACGGCGGATCAGCGCGAGCTGCTGGGCGTCCTTCCGGCCGTACAGGGCGACGTCGGGACGGGTGAGGTGCAGCAGTTTGGCGACGACGGTGAGCATGCCGTCGAAGTGCCCCGGGCGGGCGGCCCCCTCCAGTCGTTCGCCCATGGGTCCGGCGCTGACGCGGACCTGGGGCTCGCCGCCCGGGTAGACCTCGTCGGCCGACGGGGCGAAGACCACGTCCGCGCCCGCCTGCCCGGCGAGCCCGAGGTCGGCGTCCAGGGTGCGCGGATACCGGTCGAGGTCCTCGCCCTCGCCGAACTGCAGCGGGTTGACGAAGACGGTGACCACGACCTCGCCCGCGGGGCCGGCGAGGTCGCGCGCGGCGCGGATCAGGGTGGCGTGGCCCTCGTGCAGGGCGCCCATGGTCATCACGACGGCACGGCGTCCCGTGCGCGCGCGTGCGTGCAGGTCGCCGGCGGTGCGCAGCAGGGTGGTGGTCATCGGGGGTTCCCTTCGCCTTCGCCGGTGGTGCCCGTTTCGCCGGTGGTGCCCGTCGTCCCGTCGGCGAGTACCCCGAGGAGGTCCTCGGCGAGTTCCGGCTTCAGCAGGCCGTGGGCGAGAGCACGGTCGGCGGTCGCGCGGGCCATCGCCAGATAACCGGCGACGGTCTGCGGGGCGTGCCGGCGCAGCTCGGCGACATGGGCGGAGACGGTACCGGCGTCACCGCGCGCGACGGGGCCGGTGAGGGCCGCGTCACCGGAGCGCAGGGCGTTGTCCAGGGCGGCGCCGAGCAGCGGGCCGAGCATCCGGTCGGGGGCCTCGACCCCGGCGGTGCGCAGCAGCTCCAGGGACTGGGCGACCAGGGTGACCAGATGGTTGGCGCCCAGGGCGAGGGCCGCGTGGTAGAGCGGGCGGTTCTCCTCGGCGATCCACTCCGGTTCGCCGCCCATCTCGATCACCAGGGCCTCGGCGGCCAGCCGCAGTTCCTCGGGCGCGGTGACGCCGAAGGAGCATCCGGCGAGCCGCTGCACGTCGACGGGGGTGCCGGTGAACGTCATCGCCGGGTGCAGGGCCAGCGGCAGCGCGCCGGCCCGCAGGGCGGGGTCCAGCACCTTCGCGCCGTACCGCCCGGAGGTGTGTACGAGGAGCTGTCCCGGCCGTACCGCACCCGTCTCGGCGAGCCCGGCCACCAGCCCCGGCAGCGCGTCGTCCGGGACGGTCAGCAGCACCAGTTCGGCCCGCTCCAGCACCTCGGCGGGCGGGACCACCGGCACGTCGGGGAGCAACTGCTCGGCGCGCCTTCGGGAGACGGCGGACACGGCGGACACGGCCACCGGACGGTGTCCGGCGAGTTGCAGGGACGCGGCCAGCGCCGGGCCGACGCGCCCGGCGCCGACCACACCGACGCTGAGCCGCGCGGGGCGGTCCCTGGGATCCGGCTGTGGGCTTGTGTTCACGCGACGACGGCCTTCCCGTTCCAGTCCGCTCGGGGTACCGGACGATTTCTCGTCATGTTAACGCGAAACGCGGGCGGTTCCCGGGGCACGGTTGTCCACAGGCTGTGGGTTCCGCGGGGAAAACCCGGGTGCCCCCGCACACCCGTACGCGGGATGATCCCGGGCATGGGCGATACGGCGGAGAACGGCACCACGACGCAGGACGGGCGACGGACCGGGGCAAAACCGGTCCCGGACCAGGAGCCGGCTCAAGGGGCGGATCAGGAACGGGGCCGAAAGCTCCGTGAGCGGCGGATCGCCGCCTGGCGCAGCGCCCCGCGCGTGCTCGCGCGCCTCGGTTTCCTCGGCCCGCTCCGGGAGCGGCTGGCCCTGCTGGAGGCGGCGGGCAGCGTGTACGACCTGGACGAGACGGCCGACCTCTACGGCAACGGCGTCGTCGAGGCGCTGGAGGAGCGGGTCGCCGGGCTCCTGGGCACCGAGGCCGCCGCGTTCTTCCCGACCGGGACGATGGCCCAGCAGGTGGCCCTGCGCTGCTGGGCGGGCCGTACCGGCAGCCCTGTGGTCGCACTGCACGGGCTCAGCCACCCCGAGGTCCATGAGCGGAACGCGTTCAGCCGGGTCGGCGGCCTGCGGCCGGTGCGGGTGACCAGCGAGCCCCGGATGCCGACCGCCGCCGAGGTGCGGGACTTCGACGAGCCCTTCGGCGCGCTGATGCTGGAACTCCCCCTCCGGGACGCCGGCTTCGTACTGCCCACCTGGGAGGAGCTGACCGCGGTGGTGGACGCCGCGCGGGACCGCGAGGCCGTGGTCCACTTCGACGGGGCCCGCCTGTGGGAGTGCACGACGCACTTCGGCCGTCCGCTGGAGGAGATCGCCGCCCTGGCGGACAGCGTCTACGTGTCGTTCTACAAGTCCCTCGACGGCTTCGGCGGCGCTGCGCTCGCCGGTCCGGCGACGCTGGTGGAGGAGGCCAGGGCCTGGCGGCACCGGTACGGCGGCAATGTCTTCCAGCAGTTCCCGACCGCGCTGTCCGCCCTGATCGGCCTGGAGCGGGAGCTGCCCCGGCTGCCCGAGTACGTCACCCACGCGCGCGTGGTGGCCGCCGCCCTGCGCGAAGGGCTTGCGGCGGCCGGAGTGCCGTGGGCCCGCGTCCACCCCGAGGTGCCGCACACCCACGACTTCCAGGTCTGGCTGCCGTACGACGCCGGCGTCCTGGCCGAAACCGCCGTCCGCGCGGCCGAGGAGACGGGAACCGTGCTGTTCGCCAACCACTGGGAGCCGGGGGGACCAGGTCTGGCCTTCACCGAGGTGTACGTACGGGCCGCGGCCCTGGAGTGGACGGCCGAGGACGTACGGGCCGCGGCCTCGGACTTCGTACGACGGCTGACGGCTGGCGGCTGACGGCTGACGGCTGAGGGAGGCGAAGCCGTGAGGGTGTGAGGGTGTGAGGGGTCGGGAACACGTCGTAGGGACGCCGGCTCCCCTTCACCGTCCCGATCGACCGCGGCCGGTCCGGGTACGACGGTGCCTCAGTCGAAGCGGATGTGCCGGATGCCGACACGTGCCTGCCGCAGCCTGGTCCGGAGCCGTCCCTCGTGATGGGGGAGCAGCTCCAGCCCGGCCAGTACGGCGATGCGGTCCGCCGTCTTCGGGACGGTCGTGTGGTCCGTCCACAGATGCTCGGTGAACTCCGGCCCGGCGAGCCGTTCCAGGCAGTGGTCGAGCCGGTCCACGGCCCAACTGTTCCGGCCCGGGTCCGCCTTCTTTCCGGCGGCGCGGCGCAGGAGGCGCCCGAGGCCGCGTTCACGCAGCCGCCTCAGCACCGTCTCCCGTTCGGCGAGGAGGGTGAAGTGGTGGACGTCGTGGCCGAGTTCGCGCAGTCGGCCGACGGTCTCGGCGAAGCAGCGGGAGTCCGTGACCGTCATGGGCGCGATCACGACGCCGTCGTGCCGGGTCAGCGCGAGGTCGAGGACCTCGACGACACCCTGCCGCCAGGAGACCAGTTCCTGGAAGTCCCCCCGCAGTTCGGGCGGCAGCATGCGGCGCAGCCCGAATCCGGCGTGCTCCGGATCGCAGACGACACTGCCCGGGAGACGACGCCGCAACTCGTACGCGGTCTGCGTCTTGCCGCCCCCGAAGGGGCCGTTGATCCACAGCAGCATGCGCAGACCCTACCGATGCGAGGACTCCCGGTCAGCCCTGCGAGCAAGGTCAGCCCTGCCCGCCGGCCCGTACCAGCCCCGTCTCGTAGGCGAGGACCACCACCTGCACCCGGTCCCGCAGTCCCAGCTTGGTCAGGATGCGGCCCACGTGGGTCTTCACGGTCGCCTCCGACAGCACCAGGTGGGCCGCGATCTCACCGTTGGACAGGCCCTGGGCGACCAGCACCATGACCTCCCGTTCCCGCCCGGTGAGCCGCTCCAGCTCCTTGTGCTGGGGCTGCTTGGTGGTGCTCGGCAGCATGGGTGCGAAGCGGTCCAGGAGCCGGCGGGTGGTGGACGGGGCGACCACGGCGTCGCCGCTGTGCACCGCGCGGATCGCGGCGAGCAGTTCGCCGGGCGGCACGTCCTTGAGCATGAAGCCACAGGCGCCCGCCTTCAGGCCGGAGAAGGCGTACTCGTCGAGGTCGAAGGTGGTCAGGATCAGCACCTTCGGCGGGTCGGTGTCCGCGCAGATCCGGCGGGTGGTCTCCACCCCGTCCAGCTTCGGCATCCGGACGTCCATGAGCACCACGTCGACGGCGGTGGACCGCAGCGCCTGGAGGGCCTCCACGCCGTCGCCCGCCTCCGCCACGACCTCCATGTCCGGCTGGGCGTCGAGCACCATCCGGAACCCGGTGCGCAGCAGCGCCTGGTCGTCGACGAGCATCACGCGGATCGCCATCGGGGTCTCTTCCCTACTCAGAAGGTGTTACAGGTGTCAATAAAGGGCGTGCGCGAACGTTCGGGCGTCAACGAGCGGGTTTGAGGGGCAACAGGGCACTGATACGGAATCCCCCGCCCGGCCGCGGACCCGCGTCCAGGGTGCCGCCGACCATACCGACGCGCTCGCGCATGCCGATCAGGCCGTGGCCCTGACCGTCGAACCCGCCCTCCTCGTACAGCTCGTGCGGGGCGCCCTTGCCGTCGTCCTCGACGAGCAGGCCGAGGCCGTCGTCGAAGTACACCAGGCGCACGCTGGCGCCCGTGTTGGGCCCGCCGTGCTTGCGGGTGTTGGTGAGCGCCTCCTGCACGATGCGGTACGCGGTGAGTTCGACGCCGCTGGGCAGCGGACGCGGGGTGCCCTCGACCTTGAAGTCCACCGGCAGCCCGGACCCCCGGCACTCCTCGACGAGGTCCTCGATCTGCCGCACGTCGGGCTGCGGTACGTACTCCCCGGCCTCCTCGTGCTCGCCGGTGCGCAGCACGCCGAGCAGGCGGCGCATCTCGGCGAGCGCCTGACGGCCGGTGGAGGAGATCGTCTCCAGGGCTTTCTTCGCCTGGTCGGGGGCCGCGTCGAGGACGTAGGCGGCGCCGTCGGCCTGCACCACCATCACCGACACGTTGTGCGCGACGACGTCGTGCAGTTCGCGCGCGATGCGGGCGCGTTCGGCGGCGACCGCGACCTTCGCCTGTGCCTCGCGCTCCTTCTCGAGCCGCGCGGCGCGCTCCTCGAGCTGGGCGAAGTAGGCACGCCGGGTGCGCATGGAGTCGCCGAGCACCCAGGCGAGGACGAAGGGCACGGTCTGGAATATCACCATGGCGATGTTGCCCGCCACGCTCACGTCGTCGAGCGGCCAGCGTGCCTGCGCGACCGGCGCCGCGCACAGACCGGCGCCCAGCGCGAGACGGGACGCCCAGCGGGCCCCGACGGCCGCGACCGTGTAGACGATCACCAGCATCGCGAAGTCGGCCGGCATCGGCGCCACGTCCAGGACCACCTGGAGGACGCCCACCACGACGGTCAGGACCAGCATCCGCTCCGGCATCCGGCGGCGCAGCGCGACGACCAGCGACAGCAGCAGCACGACCGGCACGGTCACGGCCGCCGCGTCGGTCCCCTCGGCCTCCTCCACGGTCGCTCCGCCGATCACCGAAATCCCGAACAGGACGACGGCCCAGAAGCCGTCGACCCATGCCGGGTGTCTGCGGAGAAAATCATAGAGGCGCTGCACGTAACCCAGCGTAGGGAAGCCGGATGGGTGCAGGGGTCAACCGGAGGACCGATCCCCGGTCCGCGCACGTACTCCGCAAGGTGGAGGCCCGGCATGTCCCCGCACGTAACCTGGGCCGATGACCACGGTGACGACGGCGGGGGCGCACGGCGGCCCGCGCGGGTGGCGGGCGGCGACCCGGGCGGCTCTGTACGGGCCGGACGGCTTCTACCGCAGGCCGGAGGGCCCCGCCGGGCACTTCCGTACGTCGGTGCACGCCTCGCCGCTGTTCGCGGGGGCCGTGGCACGTCTGCTGTGCCGGGTCGACGAGGCGCTGGGCCGGCCCGCGGTGCTCGATTTCGTGGACATGGCGGCGGGCCGGGGCGAACTCGCCGCCGGTGTGCTCGGCGCACTGCCCGCCGGCGTGGCGGCACGCACGCGTACGTACGCCGTCGAACTCGCCTGCCGCCCCGGCGGTCTCGACCGGCGGATCGAGTGGCGGGCCGAGCCACCGGAGCGGATCACGGGGCTGCTGTTCGCCAACGAGTGGCTGGACAACGTGCCCCTGGAGGTCGCCGAGGTCGACCCGGCGGGCGTCCCGCGCCTGGTCCTGGTGACCGACGACGGAACGGAGCGGCTCGGGCCGCCGGTCACGGGCCCGGAGGCGGAGTGGCTCGCCCGGTGGTGGCCGCTGACGGCCGGGCGGCCCGCGGGGGACGGGGAGGCCACGGGGGACGGGGAGGCCACGGGGGACGGGGAGGCCACGGGGGACGGGGAGGCCGCCCCGGACACCACCCCCGCGGCCGCGAGCGAAGTGGGGCTGCGGGCGGAGATCGGACTGTCCCGGGACCTGGCCTGGGCGTCGGCGGTCGGGGCGCTCGCGCGCGGGCTCGCCGTCGCCGTGGACTACGCGCACACGGCGGACGCGCGCCCGCCGTTCGGGACGCTGACGGGATTCCGGGAGGGGCGGGAGACGACACCCGTGCCGGACGGATCGTGCGACATCACCGCGCATGTCGCCCTGGACGCCTGCGCGGCGGCCTGCGCGCTCCCCGGCTCCCGCCTGCTCCCCCAGCGGGCCGCCCTGCACGCCCTGGGCCTCACCGGCTCGCGCCCCCCGCTCACCCTCGCGTCCACCGACCCCGCCGGCTACGTACGGGCCCTGGCGGCCGCCTCGGAGGCGGCCGAACTCGTCGCGCCGGGCGGGCTCGGCGACTTCGGGTGGCTGCTGCAGCCGGTCGGGATCCCGGACGTGCTCGCGGACCCGGGCCCCGCCTGACCCGTACGGCTGCCCGCTCCCGCGCCCCGCTTCCCTGCCCCCGTCTCCCTGCCCCCGCCTCCCTGCTTGTCGATTACTTGTCGATGTCCCCCACGACGAAGAACATCGACCCCAGGATCGCCACCATGTCCGAGACCAGCGTCCCCGGCAGCAGTTCGGTGAGCGCCTGGATGTTGTTGTAGGACGCCGAGCGCAGCTTCAGCCGGTACGGCGTCTTCTCGCCCTTGCTGACCAGGTAGTACCCGTTGATGCCGAGCGGGTTCTCGGTCCACGCGTACGTGTGCCCCTCGGGCGCCTTGAGCACCTTGGGGAGCCGCTGGTTGACGGGACCGGGGGGCAGGTCGGCGAGCCGGTCGAGGCAGGCCTCGGCGAGGTCGAGGGCGTGGTACGTCTGCTCCAGGAGGCATTCGAAACGGGCGAGGCAGTCGCCCTCCTCGCGGGTCACGACCTTCAGGACGTCCGCCAGCTCTCCGTACGCGAGATACGGCTCGTCGCGGCGCAGGTCGAGATCGACGCCCGAGGCACGGGCGATCGGCCCGCTCACCCCGTACGCGTGCACGGCCTTCGGGGACAGGACGCCGACACCGCGCGTGCGGCCGCGGAAGATCTCGTTGCCGAGCACCAGGTCGTCGAAGCGGTCCATCCGGGAGCGCACGTCGGCGACGGCGCCGCGCGCGCGTGTGGTCCATCCCGCCGGGAGGTCCTCCTTGAGGCCGCCCACGCGGTTGAACATGTAGTGCATCCGCCCGCCGGAGACCTCCTCCATCACGTGCTGGAGTTCCTCGCGCTCCGTGAAGGCGTAGAACATCGGGGTGATGCCACCGAGTTCCAGCGGGTAGGAGCCGAGGAACATCAGGTGGTTGAGCACCCGGTTCAGCTCCGCGAGCAGCGTGCGCAGCCACACCGCGCGCTCGGGGACCTCCATGCCGAGCATCCGCTCCACGGCGAGGACCACGCCCAGTTCGTTGGAGAACGCCGACAGCCAGTCGTGGCGGTTGGCCAGCATGATGATCTGCCGGTAGTCCCGCGCCTCGAACAGTTTCTCCGCGCCCCGGTGCATATAGCCGATCACGGGCTCCGCGCTGGTGATCAGCTCGCCGTCCAGGACCAGCTTCAGCCGCAGTACGCCGTGCGTGGACGGATGCTGGGGCCCGATGTTGAGCACCATGTCGGTGCTCTCCGCGGCGCCGCCGATGCCGACCGTGGTCTCCGTCGTAGGAGTCATGAACACAGTCTCCCCTACGTACGCTGGGGCCATGGAGACGGGGAACCCGCACGACACGGGTACAGCGGGACCGCAGCAGCCGGAACCGCCCGCTGAGGCGACGGCGGCCACGGTGACCACCGGCGCACCGGCGGCCCCCGGTGACGAGCCGCAGTGGATCGCGCTGCCGCCGGGGCTGTTGAAGGTGCGCCGGCTGATGCTGGTGGTGTGGCTGGGACTGCTCACCCTGGCCGCCGGGCTGGTCCCGGGCCTGCTGGCCGGGCCCGGCTGGGCGGCCCTCGCCCTGCTGCCGCTGGCCGTGACGGTCTGGGGCTGGGCGATGCTGGAACGCAACTGGCGTTCCTGGCGGTACGCCGAGCGCTCCGACGACCTGCTGATCAGCCGGGGCGTCCTGTGGCGTCAGGAGACGGTCGTGCCGTACGGGCGGATGCAGCTGGTCGAGGTCACGTCCGGGCCCGTCGAACGGCACTTCGGGCTGGCCAGCGTGCAGTTGCACACGGCGGCCGCGGCGACCGACGCCACCATCCCCGGTCTCGTCCCGGCCGAGGCGGAACGACTGCGCGACCGGCTCACGGAGCTCGGCGAGGCCCGATCGGCGGGGCTGTGACCGCCCAGGAGACCTCCGAGGAGGTACGCGAGCGACGGCCCGTGATCGAGCGCCGGCTGCACCCCGTCACGCCGCTCAGGCGGGCATGGGCGCCCGTCGCGGTCGTCATCGGGTGGGCGCTGCACGACCCGGACCAGGCGCAGCGCCAGCTGACCCGGCTGACGACGACCACCCTGCTGATCGGCCTCGGCGTCCTCCTCCCGGCCGCCGCCCTCTACGGCTTCCTGACCTGGTGGTTCACCCACTTCGCGGTGACCGACAGTGAACTGCGCATCCGCACCGGACTGTTGTTCCGGCGCACCGCGCACATCCGGCTGGAGCGGATCCAGGCCATCGACGTCACCCAGCCGCTGCTCGCGCGGGTCGCGGGCGTGTCCAAGCTCAAACTCGACGTCATCGGGACCGACAAGAAGGACGAGCTGGCCTTCCTGGGCGCCGACGACGCCCGCGCGCTGCGGGCCGAACTGCTCGCGCGGGCGGCCGGTTTCGCACCCGAGACGGCGCACGAGGTGGGCGAGGCGCCGTCCCGGCAGCTGTTGCGCGTGCCGCCCGGCGTCCTCGCCCTGTCCCTCGTGCTGACCGGCGCGACCTGGGTCTGGCTGATCGTCGCCGCCGTCGCGCTGCCACTGCTGTGGACGGCCACCCACAGCCTGTGGACGCTCCTGGCCGCCGCCGTCCCGCTGCTCGGCGCGGCGGGCGCGAGCAGCGTCGGCCGGTTCGTCATCGAGTACGACTGGACGCTGGGCGAGTCGCCCGACGGGCTGCGCATCGACCACGGGCTCCTCGACCGGGCGCACGAGACGGTGCCGCCGGGGCGGGTGCAGACCGTGCGGATCGTGGAGCCGCTGCTGTGGCGGCGCCGGGGCTGGGTACGGGTGGAGCTCGACGTGGCGGGCTCGTCCAACTCCCTGCTGCTGCCGGTCGCCCCGCGCGAGATCGCCGAATCCGTCGTCGCGCGGGTGCTGCCCGGCGTCGGTGTGCCGTCGCACACGGAGCTGTCCCGGCCGCCGCGGCGCGCGCGGTGGTGCGTGCCGGTGTGGTGGCGCGGCTACGGACTCGCCGTCACCGGCACCGTGTTCGCCGCCCGGCACGGCCGGCTGACCCGGACCGTCGCCCTGGTGCCGCACGCCAAGGTGCAGAGCGTACGGCTGGTCCAGGGGCCCTGGCAGCGCGCCAGGGGCGTCGCGGACGTCCATGTGGACACCGGGGCCAACAAGTCCGTGGTGGCCCGGCTCCGGGACGCCGACGAGGCGGCGGAACTGCTGCGGGCCCAGGCGGAACGGTCCCGGACCGGCCGCCGGGACGCCCGCCCGGACCGGTGGATGGCCTGACCCGGCCGCCGGACGCTCGGGGGTCCGGCCCGGACACGCGAACGGGGTCCCGCGGAAGACGTGCGGGACCCCGTTCGTTTGGCCACGTTGTGCCGTGTGCTCTCGCCGCGTCCGTCAGGAGGCCGCGCTGCGCAGTCCCTTCGTGCCGGTCCCGGTCTCGGCCTGTGGCTCGGCCCCGGCCTCTTCGCCGGCCGGCTCCGGCTCGTCGTGCGCCGTCAGGTCGATGACCTGGCCGACGCCCCGCGCGTCGCCGGCCGGCCCGGACTCCGGATCGACCTGGTCCGTGTGGGAGGCCTGCGCCTCCTCCTCGGCTGCCTCCGCATCGCCCTCCGCCTCCTTCTGCGTACCGAAGAAGTCGAAGGTGCCGTCGGACACCGGGCGGCGCACGGGCTCCGTCGGCGGTACCACCGCGACCGCGGTCGGCACGGTGAAGTGCCCGGAGGGCCTCCGCACGGAACCGCCGGACGGGGCCGACGGGGCGGGCTGTGCGGACTGAGCCGGCCGGCCCGACTGCTCGGGCGTGGTGCCGCCGGTGTCCGGGCCGGGGGAGGCGGTCGCGCGCCCGTGCTCGGCGACCGCCTCGGGCTGCCCCTGGGCCTCGTCCTCCGGCGGCTGCTCCGGCTTCCCCGCCGTGGTGGGCTCGGGGCCGTCGTCCTCGGGGGTGCTGTCGCTCCGGGGGGACCTGACGGTGTGACCGGGCCGGGTGCCGTCCTCGGCCGATGCGGAGTCGCCGCCCTTGGCCACGTGGCCGCCCTGGGGGGTGGCGGCGTCGGTCGGCGCGTCGCCGGCCGACGTCTCCGCGGTGGTCGTGGCGGTCGCGTCGGTCCTGGCGGTCGCGTCGGTCGTGGCGGTCGCGTCGGTCGTGGCGGTCGCGTCGGTCGTGGTGTCGGCATCGGCGGCGTCCCGCGCGGGGCGGTCGTCGTCGGCCCCGTCCTCGCCGCCCTCGCCATCGCCATCGCCGACGAGCCGTGCCAGTGCCTCGTTGGCCTGCAGGAACAGCGTGGACCCCGCCGGCGAGAAGGCCTGGGGAGCCGTGGGCCGGCCGGCTTCCTCCGCACCGTCCGCGGTGGCCTCGGGCTCGGGTGCGGCCTTCGTCCCGCCCTCGGTCCCGGCCTCGGTCCTGGCCGCCGGCACGGCCGCCTTGCCCTCGGGCCCGGCACCGGACTCGGCGGCCGACGGTCCCGCCGTCAACGCGCGGGCCGGAACCGCCGCCTCGATCCCGAGCACCCGGCGCTCCTCCAGGACGGTAGCCCGGTCGGCCTCCGCCGCGGCGTACCGCCTGAGCAGTGCCGCGTGCTCGTTGCGCAGCCCGGCGAGCTCCGTGCGCTTGGCGCGCAGCCGCTGCTCCAGCTTGACGCGCAGCTCGCGCGACTCGTCGAGGTCGGACTCCAGCTCGGCGACCCGCTCCTCGAAACGCCACTCGTCACTGGCACGCGCGCGCGTGAGGTCGGCGACCTGCTTGCCGGCCTGGGCGTCCCAGTGCCGCATCACGACCGCACCGAGGATCGCCGTGGCCGCCGCTGCGGCGGCCAGGAGGCGAAGCGTCATCGGTTGTGTGAACACCCAGGGCCCCAGGGCACAGACGAGCGAGACGCCGGCGATCGCCGACGGGGGCAACATCCTGTGCAGGGGCGGGGAATGGCGGTGACGTCCACGTGACATGGCCAGAAACTTACCGCGCGTAGGCGAATGATGGAGCCCCGCCCCCGTAAAAACAAACCCGCGCCGAGGCTTTCACAGGGCATCAGGGAACTCCACCGAACCGTGAATAGACCCACACCTCAATTCCCAAGATCGTTTTAGGGCGGGAAGCCGGTTCCGGTACGTCCCCGACCTGCCCCGACCCACCCCGAACCACCCCGGACCACCTCCCGCACCGGTCGCCGAGTCCGGCCTGGGCCGGGCCCGGGCCCGGCCCGCACCGCTCCTCCGGCACCCGCCGCTCCCCCTCGGGCTTCCGCCCGAAAAACCTCCTCCCGGGTAAGGAAGTCGCCTCCCGGGGCGCTCCTCCCACCCCGCCGCTTTCCGGGACGACCGACGAGATTCCGATACACCCGCCGTCCTCTCACGCTCGCCGGAAATAGCCGGACCGCAGTCCGGGCTCCGGCCCCGAGCTCCTGGACCCGGGATACGAGATCCCCGGAGCCGACTTCCGTCCGGTGTCCCCTGATCCGGCTACTCCCCGGCCCCGCCCAACGCCTACGCTGAACATATGAGCAACAGCAGCGGGCACCCTCACGTCTCGGGCCTTCCCCACTGGGACCGCTGCGCGGTCATGGGCGTCGTGAACGTGACGCCCGACTCCTTCTCCGACGGCGGCCGCTGGTTCGACACGACGACCGCCGTCAAACACGGCCTCGACCTGGTCGCCCAGGGAGCCGACCTGATCGACGTCGGAGGCGAGTCCACCCGCCCCGGCGCCACGCGTGTCGACGAGGCCGAGGAACTCAAGCGCGTCATCCCCGTGGTCCGGGGCCTCGCCTCCGAGGGCGTCACGATCTCCGTCGACACCATGCGCGCCTCCGTCGCGGAGCAGTCCCTCGCGGCGGGCGCCGCGCTCGTCAACGACGTGAGCGGCGGTCTCTCCGACCCCGGCATGATCCCCCTGGTCGCCGACGCCGGCGCCCCCTTCGTCGTCATGCACTGGCGCGGCCTGCTCGAGGGCGGCAACGTGGAGGGCGCCTACGACGACGTCGTCACCGAGGTCGTCGACGAACTCCGCACGCGCGTGGACGCCGTGCTGGAGGGCGGCATCGCCCCCGACCGCGTGATCGTCGACCCCGGCCTCGGCTTCTCCAAGGGCGCCGACCACGACCTCGCCCTCCTCGCCCGTCTCGACCGCCTCCGGGCGCTGGGTCACCCGCTGCTCGTCGCCGCGTCCCGCAAGAGGTTCCTCGGCCACGTCCTGGCCGGCCCGGGCGGCGCGCCCCCGCCCGCCCGGGAACGCGACGCGGCCACCGCCGCCGTCTCCGCCCTCGCCGCCCAGGGCGGCGCCTGGGCGGTCCGCGTGCACGAGGTGCGAGCCACCGCGGACGCCGTACGCGTCGCCCGCGCCGTCGAGCTGGCCCGTACCCCGGACGGCACACCCCCCGTATCCGGCGCGCACGGCGCAGAGGGAACCCGGTGAGCGCCGCCCCGCACACCGACGTCGAGCAGGTCGAAGCCACCAACGCCGCCTTCTACGAGGCGCTCGAGCAGGGCGACTTCGAAGAGGTCGCGTCGCTCTGGCTGACCCCGGCCGACCTGGGTGTCGACGAGACCTACCACGACCCGGCGGACGCCGGGGTGATCTCCTGCGTGCACCCCGGCTGGCCGGTGCTCACGGGACGCGGCGAGGTGCTCCGGTCGTACGCCCTGATCATGGCGAACACCGACTACATCCAGTTCTTCCTCACCGACGTGCACGTCTCCGTCACCGGCGACACCGCCGTCGTGACCTGCACCGAGAACATCCTCAGCGGCGGCCCCGCCCCGGAGGCCGGCGAGGAGCTCGGCCCCCTGCTGGGCCGGCTGGTCGTCGCCACCAACGTGTACCGGCGCACTCCCGGCGGCTGGAAGATCTGGTCCCACCACGCCTCCCCCGTCCTCGCCGAGAACGACGAGACCGACGACTCCGAGGCCCCCGACGACACCGAAGCCCCTTCCTGAGCGAGCGAGCGGGCCGGCCGGCGGGCCCCGCCCTTTCCTCCCGCACCCGGCGAGTGGTTGGAACCTCCCCCGTGCGGGTAGGGGCCGCTACCTGTCCGTGAGCCCCGGGCCTTCCCGGGGAAAACGCACGGTGAAACCTCCCGGCACGGACCGGACCCGCCCACCTCGGGACCCGCCCTGCCGGTACCCACGGGTAGATTCGACCGGGACAGGGGTGCCGCCCGCACACGGCACCGACCGGCCGGACCGACGACTGCAGGAGTGGATTCGTGTGGATCGTGTCGCGCTGCACGGCCTGAAGGCCCGTGGGCACCACGGTGTGTTTCCCAAGGAACGCGAGGAAGGCCAGACCTTCATCGTGGACCTGGTCCTCGGCCTGGACATCCGGCCGGCCGCGACCGACGACGACCTGACGAAGACCGTGCACTACGGCATCGTGGCGGAGGAGGTCGTGGCGGTCGTCCAGGGCGAGCCCGTCAACCTCATCGAGACGCTCGCCGAGCGCATCGCACAGGTCTGCCTCAAGCACGACGTGGTCCAGGAGGTCGAGGTCCGCGTCCACAAGCCGGACGCGCCGATCACCGTGCCCTTCGACGACGTGACCATCACCATCATCCGGAGCCGCGCATGACCAGGCCGTCCACCCAGGGCCACACCGACCCGACCGTCCAGCCCGTCCCCGCCTCCGTGGTCGAGCAGGTCGACGCCGCCGACACCACCCTGCACAACCCGAAGCGGGCCGTCGTCTCCCTGGGCGCCAACCTCGGCAACCGGCTGGAGACCCTCCAGGGGGCCGTCGACGCCCTCGAGGACACCCCGGGCGTCCGGGTCAAGGCGGTCTCGCCCGTGTACGAGACGGAGCCGTGGGGCGTCGAGCCCGGCAGCCAGCCCACGTACTTCAACGCGGTCGTGGTCCTCAAAACCACCCTGCCCCCGTCCTCCCTGCTGGAGCGGGCCCACGCGGTCGAGGAGGCCTTCCACCGGGTGCGCGACGAGCACTGGGGCCCGCGCACCCTGGACGTGGACATCGTCTCCTACGCGGACCTCCTCTCCGACGACCCGCAGCTGACCCTCCCCCACCCCCGCGCCCACGAACGCGCCTTCGTGCTGGCCCCCTGGCACGACATCGACCCGGAGGCCGAAGTCCCCGGGCGCGGCCCCGTCTCCGCCCTGCTCGCCGCGGTCACCCACGAGGGCGTCACGCCCCGCGGAGACCTGGAACTCCGGCTGCCCGAGTAGCCGTTAAGGTCGACAGGACCGCACACCAGGCACCGGGGCACCGGGGGAACCGAAGGGACACCGTGAGAGAGCTGCGCATCAGGGTGCTGGCCGGCGTCTTCGTCGTGGCCGGGATCCTGTCCTGGGCCGGCGCCCGCCTCTGGAACTCCCTCGGCACCCTGCCGAGCGTCCCGCTGGCGGCGCCCGTCGTCCTCGCCCTGATCGCCGTGGTCCTCACGGCCACGGCGCTCTCCCTGCGCGCCCGCCTCAAGGACCAGCGTGAGCGCCGCCCCGAGGCCAAGGGCGTCGACCCGATGATGGCGGCCCGCGCGGTCGTCTTCGGCCAGGCCAGTGCCCTGGTCGCCGCCCTCGTCGCCGGGATGTACGGCGGCACGGGCGTCTTCCTCCTGGAGTCCCTCGACATCCCCGCCCGCCGTGACCAGGCCATCTACGCCGGCTTCTCGGTCCTGGCGGGAATCGCCGTCATAGCGGCGGCCCTCTTCCTGGAGCGCGTCTGCAAACTCCCGGAGGACGACGACGACCACAACGGCAGGGGCACCGCCCCGGCCGCCTGACGCCCACTCAGCGCGCTCTCAGCGCGCCATGATCAGGCTCATCGCCTCGTTGCGCGTCGCCGCGTCCCGCAGCTGCCCGCGCACGGCCGACGTGAGGGTCTTCGCGCCGGGCTTGCGGATGCCCCGCATCGACATGCACATGTGCTCGCACTCGACCACCACGATCACCCCGCGCGGCTCCAGAATCTCCATCAGGGAGTCCGCGATCTGGGTGGTGAGCCGTTCCTGCACCTGCGGGCGCCGGGCGTAGACGTCCACGAGCCGGGCCAGTTTGGACAGCCCCGTGATCTTTCCGCTGGTGGCCGGGATGTAGCCGACATGGGCCACCCCGCGGAACGGCACCAGATGGTGCTCACAGGTCGAGTACACCTCGATGTCCTTCACGAGCACCATCTCGTCGTGGCCGAGGTCGAACGTCGTGGTCAGCACGTCCTCGGCCTTCTGCCGCAGGCCCGCGAATATCTCCTTGTACGCCCGTGCCACCCGGCCCGGCGTCTCCTGCAGGCCCTCCCGGTCCGGGTCCTCGCCGACCGCGATCAGCAGTTCGCGTATGGCGTTCTCGGCGCGCTTCTCGTCGAACTCGCCGATCGTGGCCTCGCCGTCCAGCGTCACCGGGTCGGTCATGGGTGCCTCGTTCCTGTGCCTGCGCGTGTGTCGGACCCGACGCACGCGCTCTCCACTGCGGATACGCGAAGATCCGCGCCCCCCAGGCTAGAACCAGGGGGGCGCGGCATCCATTCCGGGCCCGGTGGGGCCGCCGGGAGAGCCGGTCAGCTCTCGGGGCGGTCCTCCGGGATCGGCTCGGGCGCCGGGGCGGACTCCGCGGCGGTGCTCTTCGCGGTGGAGATGGCCGGCGCCGCGCCGTTCGCCCCGTTCGTCAGTGCCAGCTCCTTGGGGGAGAGCACCGGCGGGCGGGTGGACGGCGTACGGCGGGAGGATCCGGTCCAGGCGGGCCTGGGCGGACGCTTGACGATCGAGGCGAAGACCTCGGCGATCTCCTCCTTGCCCAGCGTCTCCCGCTCCAGGAGTGCGAGGACCAGGTTGTCGAGCACGTCGCGGTTCTCGACCAGGATCTCCCACGCCTCGTTGTGCGCGGTCTCGATGAGCTTCTTGACCTCTTCGTCGACCAGCGCGGCGATCTCTTCCGAGTAGTCGCGCTGGTGAGCCATCTCACGTCCGAGGAACGGCTCGGAGTTGTCGCCGCCGAACTTGATCGCGCCGAGGCGCTCGGTCATGCCGTACTGCGTGACCATCGCGCGGGCCAGGCCGGTGGCCTTCTCGATGTCGTTGGCCGCACCGGTGGTCGGGTCGTGGAAGACGAGCTCCTCGGCCGCGCGGCCGCCCAGCATGTAGGCCAGCTGGTCCAGCATCTCGTTGCGCGTGGTGGAGTACTTGTCCTCGTCCGGCAACACCATCGTGTAGCCGAGGGCACGGCCTCTCGACAGGATCGTGATCTTGTGAACGGGGTCGGAGTTCGGTGAGGCCGCCGCGACCAGGGCGTGTCCGCCCTCGTGGTACGCGGTGATCTTCTTCTCCTTGTCCGACATGATCCGGCTCCGCTTCTGCGGGCCCGCGACCACTCGGTCGATCGCCTCGTCCAGCATGTGGTTGTCGATCAGCTTCTGATCGCTGCGCGCGGTCAGGAGCGCGGCCTCGTTCAGCACGTTGGCCAGGTCGGCACCCGTCATGCCGGGGGTGCGGCGGGCGACGGCCGACAGGTCGACGTCCGGAGCGACCGGCTTGCCCTTCTGATGGACCTTGAGGATCTCCAGCCTGCCCTGCATGTCCGGGCGGTCGACCGCGATCTGCCGGTCGAACCGGCCGGGACGCAGGAGAGCCGGGTCGAGGATGTCGGGCCGGTTCGTGGCGGCGATGAGGATCACGCCGCCCTTCACGTCGAACCCGTCCATCTCGACGAGGAGCTGGTTCAGGGTCTGCTCGCGCTCGTCGTGACCGCCGCCGAGGCCGGCGCCGCGATGGCGGCCGACCGCGTCGATCTCGTCGACGAAGACGATCGCCGGAGCATTGGCCTTGGCCTGCTCGAAGAGGTCACGGACCCGGGAGGCACCGACACCGACGAACATCTCGACGAAGTCGGAACCGGAGATCGAGTAGAAGGGAACACCGGCTTCGCCCGCGACGGCACGCGCGAGCAGGGTCTTGCCGGTGCCGGGCGGGCCGTACAGCAGCACACCCTTGGGGATCTTGGCCCCGACGGCCTGGAACTTGGCCGGCTCCTGCAGGAACTCCTTGATCTCGTGGAGTTCCTCGACCGCCTCGTCCGATCCGGCGACGTCGGAGAACGTCGTCTTCGGCGTGTCCTTGGTGATGAGCTTCGCCTTGGACTTGCCGAACTGCATGACGCGGGAGCCGCCGCCCTGCATCTGGTTCATCAGGAACAGGAAGACGACCACGATGAGGACGAAGGGGAGCAGCGACAGCAGAATGCTCACGAACGCGTTCTGCTTGGACGGCGAGACGGTGTAGCCGTCCGGGATCTGCTCGTTCTGGAACTTGTCCTGCAGCGTGTTGGCGATGGTGACGCCCTGGTCACCGATGTAGCTCGCCTGGATCTTCGAGCTGTCCTTGACCTTTTCGCCGTCCTTGAGCTCGACCTTGATGATCTGCTCGTCGCCGGTGGTCAGCTTGGCCGACTCGACTTTGTTCTCGTTGATCGCCTGGACGACCTCGCCGGTGTCCACCGTCTTGTAGCCGCCGGACGAGCCGACGACCTGCATCAACACGACCACGGCGAGGACGGCCAGCACGATCCACATGACCGGCCCACGGAAGTATCGCTTCACGTCCATCCATACGGAGCGGTGCCGCCCCGTCCCTCCTGCCATAGTGAGTTTGATAAAGACTGTTCTTCGGACGGTACCCCAGCATTGCCCCCGGAAGCTGCGCGGGACTGCCGGCAATCGCGTCCACGCATGCTCCAACGGCGCGGAGGCCGCCGGGGTTCCCGATCACATACGGCGCCCCGGCCCCGGTGTCTCAGCCGCCGTAGACGTGGGGCGCGAGCGTACCGACGAAGGGGAGGTTGCGGTACTTCTCGGCGTAGTCGAGGCCGTAGCCGACGACGAATTCGTTGGGGATGTCGAAGCCGGCCCATTCCACGTCGATGTTGACCTTGGCGGCCTCGGGCTTGCGCAGCAGCGTGCACACCTTGAGGGAGGCGGGCTCGCGCGAGCCGAGGTTGGAGATCAGCCACGACAGGGTCAGGCCGGAGTCGATGATGTCCTCGACGATCAGGACGTGCTTGCCCTTGATGTCGGTGTCGAGGTCCTTGAGGATCCGCACCACACCGGAGGACTGGGTGCCCGCCCCGTACGAGGATACGGCCATCCAGTCCATCGTGAGGGGGGTGGACAGCGCCCGGGCGAGGTCGGCCATGACCATCACCGCACCCTTGAGGACGCCGACGATCAGCAGTTCCTTGTCCGCGTACTCCGCGTCGATCTTCGCGGCCAGCTCAGCCAGCTTGGCGTCGATCTCTTCCTTGGTGATGAGCACCTTCTCGAGGTCGGCACCCATGTCTTTCGCGTCCACCCGCATCACTTTCGGTCGTCCCAGCGGCTGTCCCGTACCGTCCGCGGCTCTGCCGAGGATACGTTTTTCAGCCTTGCCGAATCACCAGTCTGCCACCCTGGCGACGGGCCACGACCCGGCCGGGGAGATTGATGGCCCCCTGGCCGCGCCAGCCGGTGATCAGCCGGTCGACCTCCTCGATGTGCCGGGCGAACAGGGAACCGGCCGGGGCTCCCGCGTCGATGGCCGCGCGGCGCAGTACCCGGCGGCGCACCGCGGGCGGGAGGGCGTGGAGTCCCGCGCACTCCAGACGGCCGTCGGCGTCACGGACACCGGCCTCGGCGTGGCCGGCCCAGGCGTCGAGGGCGTCGGCGTCGTCGCGGGAGAGCTGGGCCGTCCGGGCGAGTGCCTCGACGACGCCTTTGCCGAGGGCCTTCTCCAGGGCGGGCAGGCCTTCGTGGCGGAGCCGGGAGCGGGTGTAGGCGGGGTCGGCGTTGTGCGGGTCGTCCCAGACGGGGAGGGACTGGACCATGCAGGCCTTGCGGGCGGTCTGCCGGTCGAGCCGGAGGAAGGGCCTGCGGTATCGGCCGGCGGCCCCCGAGACCGCGGCCATTCCGGACAGGGAGCGGATGCCGGAGCCGCGGGCGAGTCCCAGCAGGACGGTCTCGGCCTGGTCGTCGCGGGTGTGGCCGAGCAGGACGGCGACTGCCCCGTGCCGTTCGGCGGCGGCGTCGAGGGCGGCGTAGCGGGCGTCGCGGGCGGCGGCCTCGGGTCCGCCGTCGCGGCCGACGGTGACGGCGACGGACTCGACGGGGCCGAGGCCGAGGCCGCGCAGGCGCAGGGCCACTTCGGCGGCGCGCAGGTCGGAGTCGGCCTGGAGGCCGTGGTCGACGGTGACGCCGCCGGCGCGCACGCCGAGGCGGGGGGCTTCGAAGGCGAGGGCGGAGGCGAGCGCCATGGAGTCGGCGCCGCCGGAACAGGCCACGAGTACGAGCGGGGACGGTTCACGCTCGCGCGGGGCGTCGGGGATACGGCCGGGGCCGACGGAGGGCCGGCCGTGTTCGCCGGGGTTTCGGTGGTGTTCGTCGAGGATGTCGTGGAGTACGCGGCGGACCGCCAGACGTATCGCCGCGACCGCGGGATGGGGACCCATGTCCGGTTCCCTTCATGAAGTTTTCGGGGGGCGAGCCCCGGATCGGTCACTCAGAGTGTGTAGATGGTGACAGAACCGGGGCGTTCCCCGAGCATTGCACGCCTACTCTTCGCTCACGGTCCCTCGGACGGGTGATTGAGGACCCGTCCGACTGCCGTACGCCGGGTTCTCCTCGTGCCGGCCCTCCGCAGTCCCGTTCCCGGGCGCCGCGCCGTCCCGTTCCCCGCGCGGCGCACGCCGGGCGTTCGGATGCGCACGCGGCGCACGCCGCGCCGCGTGTGCAGGCGGTTCACGCCTCGGGTTTGCGGTGCACGCGGGTGATCCATTCCGCGGGCTTGGAGATCTCCGCCTTGGTGGGGAGGGTGTTGGGCGAGGTCCACACCCGGTTGAAGCCGTCCATGCCGACCTCCTCGACCACCGCGCGGACGAAGCGTTCGCCGTCGCGGTACTGGCGGAGCTTGGCGTCCAGGCCGAGCAGTTTGCGCAGGGCCAGGTCCAGGCGGGAGGCGCCCTTCGCGCGGCGCTGCTGGAACTTCTCGCGGATCTCGGCGACGCTCGGCACGACCTCGGGCCCGACACCGTCCATCACGAAGTCGGCGTGTCCCTCCAGCAGGGACATCACGGCCGTGAGCCGGCCGAGGATCTCCCGCTGGGCGGGGGTCTGCACGAGCTCCACGAGGGAGCGCCCGTCGTCCCCGTTCTCGTTCTCCTCGCCCTCGGGCCGGCCGCCGGTGAAGGACTGGACGGCCTGGCGGACGCGCTCCAGGACGGTCATGGGGTCGACGTCGGTCTCCCTCAGGAACGACTGGATCTCGCCCTGCATGTGGTCGCGCAGCCAGGGCACGGCGGAGAACTGGGTGCGGTGCGTCTCCTCGTGCAGGCACACCCACAGCCGGAAGTCGTGCGGGTCCACGTCGAGTTCGCGTTCCACGTGGACGATGTTGGGGGCGACGAGCAGCAGCCTGCCGCCGCCGTTCGGCGCGCCGGGCGGGCCGCCGGCCGGGAGGTCGCGGGCGGCGGGGGCGAAGGTCTCGTACTGGCCGAGGACGCGGGAGGCCAGGAAGGACAGCAGCATGCCGACCTCGACGCCGGTGACCTTGCCGCCGACGGTGCCCAGGAGGACCCCGCCGGGCGAAGTGCCGCGCCGGTCCTGCATCTTGTCGAGGAGCGGCTTGAGCAGTTCGCGGAAACCGGCGACGTTGGCCCGGACCCAGCCGGCTCGGTCGACGACGAGGACGGGGGTGTCGTGCGTCTCGTCGGTGCCCAGCCGGGTGAAGCCGCGGACGTGCGTCTCGGAGGCCTTCGCGTGCCTCCGCAGTTCGGTGACGACGGCCCTGGCCTCGTCACGGCTCACATCGGGGCCCGGCCGCATGAGCCGGGTCGCGGTCGCGACCGCGAGATCCCAGTCGACCATCCCGGAAGAGGCAGCACCACCGAAACTCGTCATGCTGCAACGGTACGTGAGGAGCGCGGCGCGGGGCAGGGCGGCGGGACAGCCGGTGCCGGGCGCCCCTACGGCGCCCGGCACGTGACCGGCAGGTCATCGGCAGGTCATCGGCAGCCGCACGCCGCCAGGGCCGCGGCGGCCTTGTCGAGGGCGGCCTGGGCGGCCGTCGGGTCGGTGGTGCCGGTCGCGAGGAAGGCGAAGGCGAGCAGCCTGCCCTCCCGGTCGACGACGGTGCCCGCCAGGGCGTTGATGCCGGTGAGGGTGCCCGTCTTGGCCCGTACGACGCCGGCCGCGCCGTCGGCGTAGCGGCCGGCGAGGGTGCCGGTGAAGCCGGCGATGGGCAGGCCGGTGATGACGGGGCGCAGTTCGGGGTGGGCGGGGCCGCCGGACTTCGCCAGGAGCGCGGTGAGCAGGCCGGTGGTGAGCCGGTTCCTGCGGTCGAGGCCGCTGGCGTCCTTGAACACGGTGCCCTCCAGGGGGACGCCGAGCTTCTGCAGCTGGATGCGGACGGCGGCGGCGGCGCCCGCGAAGTCGGCACGTCGGCCGGTGGCGATCGCGGTCTGGTGCGCGAGGGCTTCGGCGAGGTCGTTGTCGCTGTTGGTGAGCATCCGTTCGACCAGGACGGCGAGCGGGGGCGAGGAGACCGTGGCGAGGGTGCCGGCGCGGGCCGTGGACTTCGACGGGCCGGGAGGCGTGGCCTTGATGCCGTGGTCCTTCAACAGCGCGCCGAACTTCCGCGCGGCGTCGGCCGCGGGGTCCGGGACCCGGTCCACGGGGCCGCTGACGGAGTCGTCGGTGCGGGCCTCGTCGGCCATCAGGGGGGTGATGAGGGCGATGTTGGGGTTGACGCCGATCGGGTGTCGTTCGCCGCCCGGGTAGAGGGTGGTGTCGTAGGACAGGGTGACCTCGCGTACGCCGCGTTCGGCGAGGGCGGCGGCGGTGCGTCCGGCGAGGTCGCGCAGGCTCGCCGAGCCGGTGGTGTCCTTCTTCCGGGCGGTGAGGGTGGGGTCGCCGCCGCCGACGAGGATGACCTCTTTCGTGTCGGGTTCGTAGGTGGCGCGGGTGGTCAGGCGGTGGTCGGGGCCGAGCGCGGTGAGGACGGCGGCGGCGGTGGCGATCTTCGTGGTGGAGGCGGGGGCGAGCGCGTCGGCGGGGCTGTCGGCGTACAGGCTCCGGCCGGTGGACACGTCGACCACGGAGGCGGAGCGGTCGCCGAACGCCGGGGTCTTCAGCAGCGGGGCGAGGATGTCCGCGAGGGCCTTGCCGCCGGGCGCCGACTTGACTGTGGTGGCGCCGCCGCCGAGCCCGGTGAGCACGGAGGGGGCGCTGGGGGCCGTACGGGGGCCGCGGGGCGGGGTGCCGGCGTTGCCGCGGGTGCCGCCGTGATCTGTGCCACGCGTGGCCTCCAGGGCCACGGCCCGGTCCTGCTCGGCCGTACGCTGACCGGTGGAGTCCCAGGGACCGGCGGCGGTCACCGCGCCTGCGGCCAGCACCGTTCCGGCGGTGGCCGCGACCACGGTGAACCGCCAGGTTCCCGGCCGGGCCACCGGCCGCGTGATCCGTGGCCCGGCGGCCGTGGCGACACCCGTGGGACGACTCGGCCGCAACCGTGCCAGACGCGGCCGAACAGCCGCGGCGGTCCGTGCCAGACGGGGTCGTACGGCGTCCGCGAACCGCGTCACATGCGGTCTCGCGGCCCGCCAAGGCCTCAGCTCCGGCACGACCACCAGCCCCTTTCGCGATCACACACCTGCGTGAGGGACACTTAACCACCAGAACTATGTGCTGATCATGGAGGAGCCACCGGTGGAGTTCGACGTCACGATCGAGATCCCGAAGGGTTCGCGGAACAAGTACGAGGTGGACCACGAGACGGGTCGGATCCGCTTGGACCGTCGACTCTTCACCTCGACCGCCTATCCGACCGACTACGGCTTCGTCGAGAACACCCTCGGCGAGGACGGCGACCCGCTGGACGCGCTGGTCATTCTCGACGAGCCGACGTTCCCGGGCTGTCTGATCCGCTGCCGCGCGATCGGCATGTTCCGGATGACGGACGAGGCCGGCGGCGACGACAAGCTGCTGTGCGTCCCGTCGACGGACCCGCGCGTGGAGCACCTGCGGGACATCCACCACGTGTCGGAGTTCGACCGTCTGGAGATCCAGCACTTCTTCGAGGTCTACAAGGACCTGGAGCCGGGCAAGTCGGTGGAGGGCGCCAACTGGGTCGGCCGGACGGACGCCGAGATCGAGATCGAGCGGTCCTACAAGCGTTTCAAGGAGACGGGCGGCCACTGAGCCTCCTGAGCACGAGACGCGAAAAGGGCCGTACGCATATGCGTGCGGCCCTTTTCGCTGTCCGTGCGCATACTGACCCGTGGGGCCTGCCGGTCAGGCCCCGACGGGGGTGCAGACAGCAGGGACATGTCGTACAGGGAGCGCAGCGCAGGTGACGGACGTGGAGGACCGCAAACGCCGGTCGGACGAGGCGAGGAGCGCCTTCGGCTCTCGGGTCGGACTGGCGGCTCCGGTGGATACGGAGTCTTCGACGACGTCGGAGTTCGCCGTTCCGGAAGGGCTGGCGCTCACGAGGGCCCAGCGGGTCCCCACGGAGTCGGAGACGACGTCGGAGTTCGCCCTGCCCGAGGGCCTGGACACGGCTCCCCAGCCGCCCGCCGAGGCGGAGAAGTCGGCGTTCAACCTGCCGAGCACGTACCAGGCCAAGCAGGCTCCGCCGGCGTTCACCCCGCCCAGCGGGATCCCGTCCGTCTCCCTGCACCGGGACGTGCCCTGGCAGGACCGGATGCGCACCATGCTGCGCATGCCGGTGACCGAGCGGCCGGCGCTGGAGCAGGTGCACCGGCACGACGACGACGCCGGGCCCGCCGTGCCGCGCGTGCTCGACCTGACGCTGCGTATCGGGGAACTGCTGCTGGCGGGCGGCGAGGGCGCGGAGGACGTGGAGGGGGCGATGTTCGCCGTCTGCCGCTCCTACGGACTGGACCGCTGCGAGCCGACCGTCACCTTCACCCTGCTGTCGATCTCCCATCAGCCGTCGCTGGTGGAGGACCCGGTGACCGCGTCGCGCACGGTGCGCCGCCGGGGCACCGACTACACCCGTCTGGCGGCCGTGTACCAGCTGGTGGACGACCTCAGCGACGACGAGACGCACATCTCCCTGGAGGAGTCCTACCGGCGGCTCGCGGAGATCCGCCGCAACCGGCACCCCTACCCCACCTGGGTGCTGAACGCGGCCAGCGGGCTGCTGGCGGGCTCGGCCTCGGTGCTGGTCGGCGGTGGTCTCCTGGTGTTCGTGGCCGCGGCGGTGGGCGCGATGCTCGGCGACCGGCTGGCCTGGAAGTGCGCCGACCGGGGACTGCCGGAGTTCTACCAGTTCACGGTGGCCGCGATGCCGCCGGCCGCGATGGGCGTCGCACTGACGCTGGCGCACGCGGACGTGAAGGCCTCCGCGGTGATCACCGGTGGGCTGTTCGCACTGCTGCCGGGGCGGGCGCTGGTGGCAGGCGTGCAGGACGGCCTGACGGGCTTCTACATCACCGCCTCCGCGCGGCTCCTGGAGGTTCTGTACTTCTTCGTGGGCATCGTGACCGGCGTGCTGGTGGTGCTCTACTTCGGCGTGCAGCTGGGTGCCGAGCTGAACCCCGACGCCGCACTCGTCCTGACCGACCGGCCGCTGCTGCAGACCGCCGCGTCGCTCGGGCTGTCGCTGGCCTTCGCGGTGCTGCTTCAGCAGGAGCGGTCCACGGTGCTGCTGGTCACCCTCAACGGAGGCGTGGCCTGGGTGGTGTACGGCGCGATGCACTACGCCGGAGACATCTCGCCGGTGGCCTCCACGGCCGCGGCGGCGGGGCTCGTGGGACTGTTCGGACAACTGCTGTCCCGGTACCGGTTCGCTTCGGCGCTGCCGTACATCACGGCGGCGATCGGGCCCCTGCTGCCCGGTTCCGCCACGTACTTCGGTCTGCTGGCGATCGCTCAGAGCGAGGTGGACGCGGGTCTGCTGTCCCTCTCGAAGGCGGTGGCGCTCGCCATGGCCATCGCGATCGGGGTGAACCTCGGTTCGGAGATCTCCCGGCTGTTCCTGCGGGTCGGCTCCGCCGAGAAGCGCAGGGCGGCGAAGCGGACACGCGGTTTCTGACCCCGGGCCGCCGGGTCGGCATCAGGTCGCCGGGGCGCCGGGTACACGAATCCCCGGGGTGCGCGAGCGGTCGCGCACCCCGGGGACGTGTGTGGTCCGGGTCCGGGTTCCGAACGGCGGTTCAGTAATCGCGGTTGTAGGGCGGCTGCTGGTGGTAGTCCTGACCGTGGCCCTGGCCCTGCGCCCCGCCCTGGCCCTGGCCCTGGGGGTACTGCCCGCCGTAATACTGGCCGTATCCGCCCTGGTCGTCGCCGTAGGGCTGCCGGGGCTGCTGAGGCTGCTGCTGCGGGTAGCCCTGGTTGCCGTAGGGCTGCGGGGCCTGCTGCCGCTGCTGCTGGGGCTGCGGTCCGTCCGGGGTGATGCGGCGGAGCTGGGTCGTCGCGTCGTCCATGACCGGCTGCCGGGCGTACCCGGGAGCCTGCCGGTTGTCGTACGCGTCGTACTCGCCCTGCTGCGGGGCGTCCGCGTCGCCGCCGCCGCGCTTCTTCTTGGCGCGTTCCCGCAGGAACTCGACGATGATCGGGACCACCGAGAGGAAGACGATCAGGATGAGGATCGACTCGACGTTGGTCTTGATGAACTCGATCTGGCCGAGCCAGTAGCCGGCGAGCGTGACGCCCGAGCCCCAGGCCACGCCGCCGATGAGGTTGTACGTGAGGAACGTGCGGTACTTCATCCGGCCCGCGCCCGCCGTGATGGGGGCGAAGGTGCGCACGATCGGCACGAAGCGGGCCAGGACGATCGCCTTCGGGCCGTACTTCTCCATGAACTCGTGGGCCTTCTCCAGGTTCTCCTGTTTGAAGAGCTTGGAGTTGGGGCGGCTGAAGATCCTCGGACCGAAGAACTTGCCGATCATGTAGCCGACTTGGTCGCCCAGGACGGCGGCGATCACGATCAGCGTGCACACCAGCCACAGCGGCTGGGTGATGTAGCTGCCCTCGGCCACGAAGAGGCCCGCCGTGAACAGCAGGGAGTCACCGGGCAGGAACGCGAAGAATCCGGACTCGGCGAAGACGATCAGCAGGATGCCGGGAAGGCTGAAGGTCTCGATCAGGTAGTCCGGGCTCAGCCACTCGGGGCCGAGCGCAAGGGTGGTCACGGGACTGTGGCTCCTGCTGGTTGGGGGAGGGCGGGCGGGGCTGGCTGCCAAAGCTATCAACGCAGCCGCCCTGGCCCAGGTTCCACGGGCGTACCCAGGATTGCACCGTGCCCCCTCCCCGGCGAAGCTGGGGCCATGGGCATCGAAGAGTACGGCGGTGGGCAGGGTCCCGGGCCCGACGTCCTGGTGGTCACGACGAACGACGTCCCGGGCTACAGGGTGCAGGAGGTGATCGGAGAGGTCTTCGGGCTGACCGTACGGTCCCGGCACCTCGGCAGCCAGATCGGCGCCGGTCTGAAGTCGATGGTCGGCGGGGAGCTCAAAGGGCTGACCAAGACACTCGTGCAGACCCGCAACCAGGCCATGGAGCGGCTGATCGAGCAGGCACGCGCGCGGGGTGCCAACGGCGTGCTGGCGTTCCGTTTCGACGTCACGGACGCGGCGGACGTGGGTACCGAGGTGTGCGCGTACGGCACCGCGGTGGTGCTCGTACGCGAGTGACCGCGCGGCGGCCGTCCGGTCCCGGGAAGGGACCGGCTCAGCCGCCGCGCGGTACCGGCTCAGCCGCCGTGCCGGGCCGCGTTGGCGACGATCGCGTCGCGCAGGTAGACCGCCAGGCCGGGACGGATGTTCTCGTACGTCCGCGTGAAGCGCGGGTCGGCGACGTACATCCCGCCCAGGCAGGTGTGCATCTCGTGCCCGCAGTCGTAGTACGCGCCCGTGATGGACAGCCGGTGTTCCTCCGCCGTGTCCATGGCCTCCTCGGAGTCGGCCGGGGTGCCGGCGGACATCAGGTCGGCCATGCGCAGGTGGAGGGCGTCGAGCTCCTCGGTGACGCGCTTCCAGTCGTCCTTGGTGTAGGACGCGGTCCGCTGCCGGGACTGCCGGTAGGCGTCGGTGTCGCCCCAGCGCTCCTGGACCTCGTCCTCGTACTGGTCCGGGTCGAAGTCCCCGAACACCTCGAACCGTTCCTCGGGTGTCAGACCGATTCCCATCGTGCGTGCCTCCATGGCGTGCTCCACGGCCGCCGCCATCTTCTGCAGCCTCTCGATCCGGGCGGTCAGCAGATCGTGCTGCCGGCGCAGATGCGCGCGCGGGTCCGCGTCCGGGTCATCGAGCAGGGCGGCGACCTCGTCGAGCGGGAAGCCGAGCTCCCGGTGGAACAGGATCTGCTGCAGCCGGTCGAGGTCGGCGTCGGTGTAACGCCGGTGGCCCGCGTGGCTGCGCTCGCTCGGGGCGAGCAGGCCGATGTCGTCGTAGTGGTGCAGGGTGCGCACCGTGACCCCGGCGAAGCCGGCCACCTGTCCCACGGAGTGACTCACTTCCGCTCCCTCTTCGTTCCCGGTACGCACTCCACCCTGAGTCCTCACGCCACGTGAGGTGCAAGCCGGTTTCCACCGACCGGTCACGCCGGGCGCTTCATTCCGACCGTTTCATACGGTTTCGCACGCTTGGTCCGTCTATCGTGTGCGCGTGGTCCAGGACAGCGCGCAGCAGGAACCCTCCGCCGTGCCGGACGCGCTCGGGGCCGGCAGGTACTCCGTGCGCCTTCGTCCCGTGTTCCCGCCCGCACGAACCCCCTACGACCCCGGAGGCACCCATGCCGCTGCACGATGCTCCCCGGCGCGATGAGCGCCCCCTGTCCGTCAACCCCTTCCTGGGCCCGGCCAACCCCCTCGGGGACATGACCGAGGCGCCGCCCAAGCACCGGATGCCCGACGCGCCGATGGCACCCGCGACGGCGTACCAGCTGGTGCACGACGAGCTGATGCTGGACGGCAACGCACGGCTGAACCTGGCCACCTTCGTCACCACCTGGATGGAGCCGGAGGCCGGCCTCCTGATGGCGGAGTGCCGGGACAAGAACATGATCGACAAGGACGAGTACCCCCGCACCGCCGAGCTGGAGCGGCGCTGTGTGTCGATGCTCGCGGACCTGTGGCACGCGCCCGACCCGTCGGTGGCCGTGGGCTGTTCGACGACCGGGTCGAGCGAGGCGTGCATGCTCGCCGGGATGGCGCTCAAGCGTCGCTGGGCGCGGCGGAACGGCGACCGGTACCCGTCGAAGGACGCCCGGCCGAACCTCGTCATGGGTGTCAACGTCCAGGTCTGCTGGGAGAAGTTCTGCACCTTCTGGGAGGTGGAGGCCCGTCAGGTGCCCATGGAGGGCGACCGGTTCCACCTCGACGCGCGGGCCGCCGCCGCGATGTGCGACGACAACACCGTCGGCGTCGTCGGCGTCATGGGCTCCACCTTCGACGGGTCCTACGAGCCGGTCGCGGACCTGTGCGCGGCGCTGGACGAGCTCCAGGAGCGCACCGGCCTCGACGTCCCGGTGCACGTCGACGGGGCGTCCGGCGCGATGATCGCGCCCTTCCTCGACGAGGACCTGGTGTGGGACTTCCGTCTCCCGCGCGTGACGTCGATCAACACCTCCGGGCACAAGTACGGGCTGGTCTACCCGGGCGTCGGCTGGGCGCTCTGGCGGAACGCGGACGCCCTGCCCGAGGAACTGGTCTTCCGGGTGAACTACCTGGGCGGCGACATGCCGACGTTCGCCCTGAACTTCTCCCGTCCGGGTGCCCAGGTGGTGGCGCAGTACTACACGTTCCTGCGGCTGGGCCGTGACGGCTACCGCGCGGTGCAGCAGGCCGCGCGGGACGTGGCGCGCGGGCTCGCCGGACGGATCGGGGAGACGGACGACTTCCGGCTGCTGACCCGGGGCGACGAGCTGCCGGTGTTCGCGTTCACGACCGCGCCCGGGGTGACGGCGTTCGACGTCTTCGACGTGTCCCGGCGGATGCGGGAGAACGGCTGGCTGGTGCCCGCGTACACCTTCCCGGCGAACCGCCAGGACCTGTCGGTGCTGCGGGTGGTGTGCCGCAACGGCTTCTCCGAGGACCTCGCCGACCTGTTCGCCGAGGACCTGGCCCGGCTCCTCCCGGAGCTGCGCCGGCAGCCGCGGCCCCTCACCCACGACAGGAACGCGGCCACCGGCTTCCACCACTGAGCGGGCCCGTTAACCGCTCAGCCGCGCGAACCTCCGTACCGCCAGCGGGAAGAAGACCGCGAGCAGCGCCAGGGGCCAGGCGACGGCGGCCCACGCGTGCCCCGGCTCCCCGCCGGGGCTGCCGAAGAGGTCGCGTACGGCCGTGGCCGTCTGCGACATCGGGTTCCACTGGACGACCGTGCCGAGCCAGTCCGGCATGGACTCGGGCGCCGCGAAGGCGTTGGACAGGAAGCCGACCGGCCAGACCAGGATCTGCACCGCCTGCACCAGTTCGGGCTTCCCCGCGACCAGCGCCAAGTAGATGCCGATCCACAGCATCGCGAAGCGGAACAGCAGGAGCAGGCCCACGGCGCCCAGGAAGCCGGCCGGGCCGCCGTCGCCGCGCCAGCCGAGCGCGGCGGCGACGGTCAGGAGTACCGCGAGGCCGAGCGCCGACTGGAGCATGTCGGCGGCGGAACGGCCCACCAGGACCGCGCCGTTGGCCATGGGCATGGAGCGGAACCGGTCGATGACGCCCTTGTTCAGGTCCTGGGTGACGGCGACCATGGTGCCCTCCAGGCCGAAGGCCATGGTGAGCGCGAGCATGCCGGGGACCAGGTAGTCGAGGTAGTCGCCGCTCACGCCCCGGCCGCCACCGACCAGGTAGCCGAACATCAGCAGCAGCATCACCGGGAAGACCAGGCCGACCACCACCGCGACCGGCTGCCGCCGCCAGCGGGAGAGTTCACGGCGGGTCATGGTCCAGGAGTCGGTCAGGGCGTGGGCGGCCCGTGCATGACCGGTCCGTACTCGGGCGGCCTGCGTGTGCGGGAGCGACGCGTGGGTGGTCATGCGGGCCTGCCTCCTCGAGTGCGTCCTACGAGTGCGCCGGCCCGGTCGTCGCCGGCCCGGTCGTCGCCGGCCCGGTCGTCGCCGGTTCCGGTGAGCCGCAGGAACACCTCGTCGAGCGTGGGCCTGCGCAGGGCGATGTCCTCGGCCCGGATGCCCGCCTCCTCCAGTGCGCGGACGACCCCGGTCAGGGCCGTCATGCGGTCGGCGACCGGGGCGCTGAGCAGCCGGCGGTCGGTGTCCACGGTGATCTCCTCCATCGGTAGGGGCAGCAGGGCGACGGCCGCGCCCAGCTGCCCGGCGTCGCGCAGGACGACGTCGATGCGGTCGCCGCCGGTGGCCGCCTTGAGTTCGTCCGCCGTGCCGTCGGCGATGACCCGGCCGGCGTCCACGACACAGACGCGGTCGGCGAGCTGGTCGGCCTCCTCCAGGTACTGGGTGGTGAGCAGGACGGTCGTACCGCCGCCGACCAGGGAGCGGACCGAGTTCCACACCTCCGCGCGGCCGCGGGGGTCGAGGCCGGTGGTCGGTTCGTCCAGGAAGAGCACCTCCGGCTCGGTGATCAGGGAGGCGGCGAGGTCCAGGCGGCGGCGCATGCCCCCGCTGTACTGCCGTACCGCCTTGCGGCCGGTGTCGGCGAGACCGAAGCGCGCCAGGAGTTCGTCGGCACGCGCGCGTGCCCGTCGCCTCCCCAGGTGGTGCAGGCGGCCGAACAGTTCGAGGTTCTGCCGGCCGCCGAGTTCCTCGTCGAGCGCCGCGTGCTGGCCCAGGAGGCCGATGCGCAGACGCACGGCGTACGCCTCGCGCACCACGTCGTGACCCGCGACCTCGACCCGGCCCGCGTCGGGCCGCAGCAGGGTGGCCAGGATGCGGACCAGGGTGGTCTTGCCCGCGCCGTTCGGGCCGAGCACCGCGTGCACCGTGCCGCGCGCGACCGTGAGGTCGAGCCCGTCCAGGGCGGGCCCGGCGCCTCTCGTCGCGCTGTACGTCTTCCGTGCGTCCTCGACGGTGATCACTGCGTCGGCCATGGGAATGACCCTTTCGTTAGTCAAACTTGACTACACATGCCACGGTAAGCGCGACCAAGCCGTTAGTCAAACTTGATTAATACGCGGAGGTGGACGCCCGACCGACGCGCGGACACCTCGTCGGACGCGTCAGCGGTCGTCCCCCGGGTGGCGCTCCCCCGTCGCGTACGGGTTCTCCTGGTCCTCGGCCAGGATGCCGACGAACGGCTCGCCCTCCCCGGCGAAGGTGTAGGAACCGGCCTCGATCCGTCCGACCAGGCCCCTGGTCCATTCGGCCTCGGCGTCGGCCGTGTGCACCCACAGGTTCATGATCTCGCCGATGTGGCCCAGCGGCTCGGGGCCGCCCTCGGGCACGTAGTGCTCGGTGACCGCGGCCCGCCACTCCTCGATGCGCCGGATCCGCTCCTCGAGCAGCGCCGCCGCCTCCCGCCTCGGCAGGTCGACGACGAAGCCGATGGCCGCCGACTTCACGTCCGTCTTCTGGTCGTAGGCGACGAGGGCCTCGCGCAGCAGCGTGAAGTACTCCTCGTTTCCCGCCGCGGTGATCTCGTACTCGGTGCGCGGCGGGCCGCCGGCCGTCGAGGGCGCGGTCTCGTGCGCGTGCAGCAGCCCTTGCTTCGCCATCTGCTTCAGGGCGTGGTAGATCGAGCCGGGCTTGGCGTTGGACCACTCGTGGGCGCCCCAGTACTCCAGGTCGTTGCGCACCTGGTAGCCGTGGGCCCGCCCGTGCTGGCGCACCGCGCCGAGCACGAGGAGACGGATCGCTGACATGGGCTCCAGCGTAGGCCGCGGGCGGTCATTCCCAGGAGCTGCCCCGCTCCTTCGCGACCAGCTCGAACGCGGTGGCGCCGTCCAGGGACTCGCGGATGATGTCGGCGTGGCCGGCGTGCCGGGCGGTCTCGCGGATCAGATGGAGACACAGCCAGCGCATCGAGAGCCACTCGTCCTTCGGGTTCCAGGACGTCTTCGCCATCAGGAAGGTGTCGTCGAGGCTGGGCACCGCGCGGATGAACGACTCCGTCCCGGCGGCCACCTTCTCGTAGTACGCGAGGAAGGACTCCACGGTTTCGTCGCCGGCCAGCCGGAAGCACTCGTGCCAGTTCGACTCGTCCCGGTGGACGGCCGGCGGCTCGCCCTTGGCACGGGCGATCCAGACCTGCTCGATCTCGGCGACGTGCTTGAGCAACCCGGCCAGGGACAGCTCACTGGCACTGGGTCGCGACACGGCCTGCTCGTCGGTGAGGCCGAGCACCGACCGGCGGATGCCCCCGCGCTGCTCCTCGATGAACGCCAGCAGCGCCCCGCGCTCGTCGCCCCGGGTCTCCGCGGGAACGTGAGTGACCATGACGGCCGCCTTTCGTCGGTGAGGGCTTCCGCCCCGGTCTCCCTGACACCGACGACGCTACGGGCCCTTGCGGACAGGTACTGTCCGCAAGGGTCCGGGAAGAGGAGCGGGTCAGAAGCGGATCAGAAGGGGAACCCGCTGCGGCCGTGCTGCACCGAGATCCACTTGACCGTGGTGAAGGCGTCCAGCATCGCCTCGCCGTTCAGCCGGCCGCTGCCGGAGTTCTTCTCGCCGCCGAAGGGGACGATCGGCTCGTCGTGCACGGTGCCGTCGTTCACGTGGAACATGCCGGTGTCGATCTGCTTGGCGAAGTTCACCCCGCGCTCGATGTCCCCGGTGTGCACGGCGCCGCTCAGGCCGTACGGGGTGTCGTTGACGAGGCGTACGGCCTCCTCCTCGCCGTCGAACGGGACGAGGAAGGCGACCGGGCCGAAGACCTCCTGCCTCAGCAGGGCGGAGTCGGCGGGGAGGCCGGTGAGCACGGACGGCTCGACCAGGTTGTCGGTCCGGGTGCCGTGCACCAGGGCGGTCGCGCCCTCGGCGAGCGCCTGCTCGACGACACCGGTCAGCGAGTCCGCCTGCTGGGAGTTGATCACCGGGCCGATGACCGTCCCGGGGTCGCGCGGGTCGCCGGCCTTGAGGGACTTGACCTTGGTGACGAACTTCTCGGTGAACTCGTCGGCCACCGAGCGGTCCACCAGCACGCGGTTGGCGGCCATGCAGACCTGGCCCTGGTGGACGTACCGGCTGAACACGGCCGCGTCGACCGCGTAGTCGAGGTCGGCGTCGTCGAGGACCACCAGCGCGCTGTTGCCGCCGAGTTCGAGGACCGAGCGCTTGAAGAGGCGGGCGCAGACGGTGGCCACGTGACGGCCGACCGCGTCGGAGCCGGTGAAGGAGATGACCTTCGGGACCGGGTGTTCGAGGAAGGCGTCGCCGATCTCCGCGATGTCCGTGATGACGACGTTCAGCAGGCCGCCGGGCAGGCCCGCGTCCTCGAAGATCTTCGCGATCAGTGCCCCGCCGACGATCGGGGTGTTCTGGTGCGGCTTGAGCACCACGCCGTTGCCGAGCGCGAGCGCCGGGGCGACCGACTTCAGCGACAGCAGGAACGGGAAGTTGAACGGGCTGATCACACCGACGACGCCGACGGGCACGCGGTAGACGCGGTTCTCCTTGCCGTCCACCGGCGAGGGGATGATCCGGCCCTCGGGGCGCAGCGCCAGGTGCACCGACTCGCGGAGGAACTCCTTGGCGAGATGGAGCTCGAAGGCTGCCTTCAGACGCGTGCCGCCGAGTTCGGCGATGATCGCCTCGGTGATCTCCTCCTCGCGCTCCTCGACCAGCGCGAGCGCCTTCTCGAGCACCGTGCGGCGGGCGTACGGGTTGGTCGCCGCCCACTGCTTCTGCGCGCGGGCCGCCGCCCGGTAGGCCTCGTCGACCTCGTCGACGGTGGCTATCGTGATCGACGCCAGTTTCTCGTCGTCGTACGGGTTGAAGTCGATGATGTCCCAGGAGCCGGTGCCCGGACGCCACTCGCCGTCGATGTACTGCTGGGCCAGATCGGTGAAGTACGACGACATGTGATCCCTCAACCCCTCAATCCCTCGCTGCCGAAGCGGGCCCGCCCCGCGTCGGCCTCACAGCCCGGCCGCACGGGCCGGTGTCCGTCCGGTCCGCGCGACCTGATTGAGCGTCATCGTACTGATGTTTCAGAAGAGTTGGAGGAGACCCCGCAGAAGGTCCCGGCTCTCCGAAGGCCCCGGACTGTCCTGCTGGAGCTCCTTGAGCGCCTTCTCGTACTGGGCCACGTCCTCGGCCTTGTCGAGGTACAGCGCGCTCGTCAGCTGCTCCATGTACACGACGTCCGACAGGTCGGACTCGGGGAAGCTGAGGATGGTGAACGCGCCGGACTCACCGGAGTGGCCGCCGAACCCGAACGGCATGACCTGCAGACGGATGTTGGGCCGCTCGGAGATCTCGATCAGATGCTGCAGCTGCCCCCGCATCACCTCGCCGTCGCCGTACGGCCGGCGCAGCGCGGCCTCGTCGAGCACGACGTGGAACTCGGGCGCACTCTTGGAGACCAGGTACTTCTGCCGCTCCAGGCGCAGCGCCACCCGTCGTTCGACGTCGGCCTCGCTCGCGCCCGCCATGCCTCGCCGGACCACCGCGCGCGCGTACTCCTCGGTCTGCAACAGGCCGTGCACGAACTGCACCTCGTACGCCCTGATGAGTGCGGCGGCGCCCTCGAGACCCACGTAGGTGGGGAACCAGCTGGGCAGCACGTCCGAGTAACTGTGCCACCAGCCCGCGACGTTGGCCTCTCTGGCCAGGGAGAGCAACGAGGTGCGCTCCTGCTCGTCCGCGATGCCGTACAGCGTCAGCAGGTCCTCGACGTCCCTGGTCTTGAAGCTCACCCGGCCCAGCTCCATCCGGCTGATCTTCGATTCCGAGGCGCGGATCGAATAGCCCGCCGCCTCGCGCGTGATCCCCCGAGCCTCACGCAGTCGCCTGAGTTGTGATCCGAGCAGCATGCGCCGCACCACCGATCCCGGCTCTCCCGCGCTCACGTTCGTCAGCCTCCCCAACGTCTGTCAGGGGCCGAAGTCTGCCACTAAAACACTCCGAGCAGTACTCGTCCGGTTACGCAAATGGAATCAGGGTCGAGGTTTCGAGCAGGGAGAAGCAGAGAGCAAGCCACGGAAGTGACGGGAGGGACGTGAATATGGCGGAAAAATTGACCAACAAGCGGCACGGGAGGGCTTATTTCGGTCAGCTGCACGTGCATCTGCCCTTGCATCTGCCGTACGCATCCGAAACCATGGCCTTCGCACCACCGCCGTATCGCTACGACCGCGAATCCCGGGAGTGCCTCGCATGGGGACGAATGGATCGACCATGCTCGAGCCGTTACGGCAGGGCCTTCCGCCGCTGGACCCCGCGGCCGTGTCCGACGCCGCCTCGTGTTCCCTCCCCGCCCATTACGAAGCGGTGCGCGAGGCGCGGCAGTTCACCCGGAAGACCTGCGACCGGTGGGACGCGGGCGACCGCTTCGACGACGTGTGCCTGGTCGTCTCCGAACTGGTCACCAACGCCCTGCGGCACGGCCTGCCGGCCGGCGCGCCGCGGCCTGCGGGGCAGGAGGCTCCGGTGCGGCTGCACCTGATGCGGTGGACCGGACGGCTGGTGTGCGCGGTGCGCGACCCGAGCCACGGCAGTCCCGTCACCCGTGAGGCGGACGACTTCTCCGCGGAGTCGGGGCGCGGACTGCTCCTGGTCGAGTCGTTCAGCGACGGCTGGGGCTGGCAGCCGATGCGGGGCGGACGCGGCAAGGTGGTCTGGGCGCTGTTCCTGCTGCGGCCCCCGGGCGGCGCATGACGAGAATGACGGGAGCACGGCATCTCGGGGCACCGCTTTCTACGCGCGTCACGCGGGATACGGGGCGGCTGACAAGGGGGCGGCGGGCGAGGCGGGCGTCGCGCGCACGGCAGCACCTTCAGGCGCGTTAGGAGGCATGGGGCGCGCCGGGCACGTGGTACGCGCCCGGGTCAGCCGACGACCAGGTGGTCGAACTCGCCGTCCTTGATGCCGAGGAGCATCGCCTCGATCTCCGCCCGGGTGTAGACGAGTGCGGGTCCCTCGGGAAAGCGGGAGTTGCGCACCGCCACCTCGCCGCCCGGCAGCCGGGCGAACTCCACGCAGGAACCCTGCGAGTTGCTGTGCCGGCTCTTCTGCCAGGCCACACCGTTCAGCCTGGTGGCCGCCATGCCGTTGTACGCGTGGGACGCGCCGGCGCCGCCATACACGTCACCGTCGTACACATCACCGTCGTACACGTCGTGGTCCACAGCTCGCTCCCCGTTGTGCACTGGCTGGTGCTGCCATTGATGCAGTGGTCAACTGACCCGGATCATAGCTTTGTTCAAGTGCAAATGCATGGGCAGATGCACGTGCACGTGGGGTGTTCCCGCAGTTACAGCCCTGCGGCCCGGCCTGCCGGACCCCACGTGAGTGGAGACGCGTACAAGGGCTCTCATGTTCCCTCGTGAGGGGCCTCATGTTCCTCGTTGCCTCCGTCTGTCCTCGCGCGCCCCCCTCAGTCCTGCAAGCGGTCTCTTTTCCCCGTCACCGCGCGGTGACGAAGTGGTGCGAGGCGGGTCGCCGGGGCTGGTGGGGTGCCGGGTGCGTCCTGTTAGCTGGCTGCGGTCGTTCCGGCCGACGGGGCCGGCTACAGCGAGGGGGCCAGCGGTGACATCGGTGGATCAGGGCAGTACGGGGACGTCGGCGGGCTCGGGGACGGTTTCGGGGCCGGACCCGGCGGCGTCGCGCTCCTGGCGCACCGTGTCCCGTCGGCGCGTCCGGCTCGCGGTCGCGGCCACGGGACTGGCCGGCGCGCTCGCCCTCACCGGGTGCGGCAGCAGCGACTCCGGCGACGGCTCCTCCACGCCCACCGCAACGCCGTCCGCCTCGGCCGACGCCGATCCCGACGGCCGCACCGGCGGCGCGGACGGGACGGGCGGTTCGGACGCGAGCGGTGCCCCGGCGGGCGAGCTGGAGGGCAGCTGGCTCACCACGGCCGACGGCAAGGCCGTGGCCCTGATGTTCACCGGCGAGCAGGCTGCCCTCTTCGCCACGGGCGGCACCGTGTGCAGTGGCACGGCGAAGGAGGATGCCGGAACCGCGACGACGATCAGCCTCAACTGCGGGGACGGCAACGAGGACCGGGCGAACGGCACGGTCGGCTCGGTGGGCGGGTCCACCCTGAAGGTCACCTGGGAGGGCTCCCTCGGCACCGAGACGTACACGAAGGCCGAGGGCGGCCGGCTGCCGTCGGGTCTTCCGACCGCGGGTCCGGGGTCGTAGGGCCCGCCCGAGGACCCCGGCCCGCCGGGCGTGCCGGGAGGGCTCCCCGAGGTGTGATGATCTGGGGGCCGCTCCACGAACCCAGGGGAATCCTCATGCGCGCCATGCCGACCGCCGTCACCGCTGTCACCGCCCTCCTCCTGCTGACCGCCTGCGGCGGCGAGGACGGTGGTGACGGGGCGAAGGACAAGAACGACGCGAAGCAGGAGAGCGGGGCCTGTTCGAGCGCGACGGTGACCCTGGAGGCCGGTCCCGCGAGCGAGGCCCCGGCCGCCGGTGACACCGGCGAGGTCCCGGTGAGTCTCGTCAACCAGGGCGCCGCCTGCGTCCTGGACGGCTTCCCCGGGGCGAACCTGCTGGTCGGGGGCGAGCCCGTCGCGCTGGCCCCGGCCGAGGGCGCCACGGCGCAGAAGCTGACCCTGGCGGAGGGCGAGGCGGCCTCCTTCACGATCACCTATGTACGCGGGCCCCGGGGCGCGGGCGGGAGCCTGGACGCCACATCCCTGCGGATCGGCCTCCCCGGCGACTCCGCCACCCAGGACTTCCCCTGGACGTACGGCCCGGTGGCGGTCAAGGAACCGGCCGAGGCCGCGGCCGACGCATCCGTGAGTGCCTTCCAGCGGACGGGCGACTGACCGGCGGGCGGGCAGACCACCGGTCTCCGGGGAGGCCGACGACCCGCGACCCGCGCGGAGCCCGGCAACCGGTACCCCCCGCCCCGCGCGGAGCCGGACGACCCTCGGCCCACCACCGCGCGGGGCCGGACGACCCTCGGCCCGCGCGGGCTCCGGACCGGCCACACGGACCGCCGCGGACTGCGGACTGCGGACTGCGGGCTCCGGGCTCCGGGCTCCGGTTCAGCCGAGTCGTCGGCGGGCTTCGACCTGGGCGTCGTCCGCCGCCCGCGCGCCCTCCTCCCACCCCGCCGCGTCGCTCACCCCGCGCAGCCTGGTGGTCGTCGTCTCCGGGAACAGGCGGTCCAGCCGCTCGGTCACCGCGACGTCGCGGGAGGCGAGCACCGGGAGCAGGTCGTCGCTCAGCCCGCTCGTCCGGCCCTCGGCGGCAGCCGCCAGGCGTGCGCCCACGCGGTGGGCGTAGGCCGCGAGGAACGACTGCCGGAAGGTCTTGGTCCGTTTGCGTCCGCCCGCCTTCTGGGCCGCCTCCGCCTTCGTCATGGCCGTACCGGCCTGCACCAGCAGTGAGGTGTAGAGCAGTTCGACCGCTTCCAGGTCTGCGGCGAAGCCGACCACGGTGGAGAAGCCGAGAGGTTCGTTCCACACGGCCCGGCAGTGGTTCGCGGTGGCGATCGCGTCGAGCAGCACGGCCTTGGTCTGCTCGTAGGGGGCCTCCACCCCGATCCGGCACGCGCCCGGCGCCGTCGCCGCGTGCGCCCGTACCGCGAGCAGGGCCTCGTCGACGCTGTGCCGCGCCATCAGTTCCTGCGCCTTGGCGGTGAGTGCCTCCGCCTCCTCCGGGAAGCCGGTCGCCTCCGCCTTGGCGAGCAGCGCGCGAATGCGGCCGAGCATGCGGGGCTCCGGACGCCGGTCGCCCTCCTCCGGGCCTGCCTCGCCGGCGGTCCCGGCGCTCCCGGCCGCCTCGTCGAGGGACTCGAGCGTGGGCAGGCGCAGCAGCAGCCGGTACAGCTCCAGTACGGCCGTGGCGTGCGAGAAGCGGTCGGTGCGGGGCGGGCGCGGGGGCTCGGGAGCGGCGCCGGTTCCGCCGAGGGCGTCGAGCTGGGCGGTCCAGCGGGGGCCCCGGGGCCGGTCGTGCGGCGCCTGCGCACGGATCAGCGCCGTGACGAGCCGCAGGTGTACGTCGTCCAGTTCACGCCGGACGATGCGTACGACGTCGGCGGGCTGCCAGCCGCGCCGCCAGGCGTTCGCCACGAACTCCTCGCCTCGCCGGGCGAGTTCGGCGTCCGCCGCCGGATCGGCGGCGAGCAGGGAGGCGCCGGTGTCGAGGGCGCCGTCGGTGGTGGCGTACAGGGCGGCTTCGAAAGCGCGTTCGACGGTGCTGGACGTACTCGTACTCACGAGCCGATCGTGCCATGCCCCAGCAGTCCACCGGTTCACCCAGAGTGTCAACTCGCGGTTGACACTCTCTCATTGTCAACCTACCGTTGACACATGACGACGAATTCCGGCATCACGTCCTCCGTACGTCTCGACGACCTCATCGCGGCCATCAAGAAGGTCCACGAGGAACCCCTTCAGCAGCTCCAGGACGCGGTGCTCGCGGGCGAGCACCTCGGCGACGTGGCGGACCACCTGATCGGCCACTTCGTGGACCAGGCCCGGCGTTCGGGCGCCTCCTGGACGGACATCGGCAGGAGCATGGGTGTCACCCGGCAGGCGGCCCAGAAGCGTTTCGTGCCCAAGGAGTCGGCCGCCCTCGACCCGAACGAGGGCTTCAACCGCTACACACCCCGGGCCCGCGCGGTGGTGATGGCCGCGCACAACGAGTCCAGGGCCGCGCGCAACGCCGAGGGCCTGCCCGAGCACCTGGTCCTCGGCCTGCTGGCCGAGCCGGGCGGCCTGGCCGCGAAGGCGATCACCGAGCAGGGCGTCACCCTGGACGCGGTCCGCGCGGCCGCCGCCGCGGCCCTCCCGTCGGCCGTCGAGGACGCCCCCGAGCTGGTGCCGTACGGTCCGGCGGCCAAGAAGGTCCTGGAACTCACCTTCCGCGAGGCCCTCCGCCTCGGCCACCACTACATCGGCACCGAGCACCTCCTGCTCGCCCTCCTGGAGCACGAGAACGGCAAGGGCGTCCTCAGCGGCCTCGGCGTCGACAAGACGGCCACCGAGCGGTATGTCGCCGACCTGCTGGCGCAGGTCGTCGAGACGCGGCAGGAGGACGGCCAGGAGCAGGCGCCCTCGCCGGAGAACTGATCCCGGCCGGTGTCCGCCCCGTGGCCGGACCACCTGGCCGGACCTCTGTTCGGACCCTTGTTCGGACCCCGTTGTCAGACCGCCCTGCCACACTCACGTCATGGCCGGTCGGTGGGCGCTCGCTCCGGCCGAGGACGGTGGCGTGGATGTCGCTCCCCTCGGCCCGGACGGGCTGCCCGCCGCTCCGGTGCGGCGGGAGGCGGATCCCGTCGAGGCCGTACGGAGCCGTCCCGGCGTCACCCGGTGGGTGTGGCGGTCCACCGCCGATGTCCATCCGCGCCTGCTCGCCACGGGGGTGCGAGTGGAGCGGTGCTACGACGTCGAGGCCGCCGAGACCCTCCTGCTCGGCCACGAGGGGCGGTACGGGCAGCCCCGTTCGGCCGCGGCCGCCCTGGCGCGGCTCCGCGGCGGCCCCGTACCGCCCGACCCGCCACAGCGCTCGGCCGAGCCGGGCGCGCAGTCGCCCCTCTTCGAACCCCAGGGCACCCACGTCCCGCTGGCGGACCTCCTCGCGGTCTACGCCGAACAGCAGCGCCGGATCGAGGCCACCGCGCACCCGGACCGGATGCGGCTGCTGGTGGCCGCCGAGTCGGCGGGGATGCTGGTGGCCGCCGAGATGAACCGCGCGGGGGTGCCCTGGCGGGCGGACGTGCACCGCGCGGTGCTGCACGACCTGCTCGGCGAGCGGTACGCGGGCGGCGGCGAGCCCCGCAGACTCGCCGAGCTCGCCGGCGAGGTGTCCGCCGCCTTCGGCCGCCGGGTCCGACCCGACCTGCCCGCCGACGTCGTCAAGGCGTTCGCGCAGGCCGGGATCAAGGTCTCCTCGACCCGTCGCTGGGAGCTGGAGTCCCTCGGCCATCCGGCGGTGAAACCGCTGATCGAGTACAAGAGGCTGTACCGCATCATGGTCGCCCACGGCTGGTCATGGCTCCAGGACTGGGTGCGCGACGGCCGCTTCCGGCCCGAGTTCCTGGCGGGCGGGACGGTGAGCGGCCGCTGGGTGACCAACGGCGGGGGCGCGCTGCAGATCCCCAAGGTGATCCGCCGCGCGGTGGTCGCCGACCCGGGCTGGCGGCTCGTCGTCGCCGACGCCGACCAGATGGAGCCGCGCGTCCTCGCGGCGATCTCCCGCGATCCCGGGCTGATGGAGGTGGCCGGCCGGGAGACCGACCTCTACCAGTCGGTGTCCGACCGCGCCTTCTCGGGCGACCGCGCGCAGGCGAAGCTCGCCGTCCTCGGCGCGGTCTACGGCCAGACCTCCGGCGACGGCCTGAAGAACCTCGCCGCCCTCAGACGCCGCTTCCCCAAGGCGGTGGCCTACGTCGACGAGGCCGCCCGCGCCGGCGAGGAGGGCCGGCTCGTACGGACCTGGCTCGGCCGCACCTGCCCGCCCGCGGCCCGCACGACGGACGACGCGGTGGAGGAGGCGGGCATCCCGCTCGCGGAGGAGGAACCCGACGCCGCCCGGCAGTGGATACCGGGCTACGCCTCGACCGACGCCCGCGCGCGAGGCCGTTTCACCCGCAACTTCGTCGTCCAGGGCAGCGCCGCCGACTGGACCCTGCTGCTGCTCGCCGCGCTGCGGCAGGCGTTGACGGACCTGGCGGCCGAGCTGGTCTTCTTCCAGCACGACGAGGTGATCGTGCACTGCCCCGAGGAGGAGGCGCCGACGGTCGTGGCGGCGATCCGGGACGCCGCGGACCTGGCGGGCCGTCTCACCTTCGGGGAGACCCCGGTGCGGTTTCCGTTCACGACGGCGGTCGTGGGGTGCTACGCGGACGCCACATGACCGGCGGGTCGGGGGTCGTCCGGCGCGGCGGGGCGGTTCCCGGCATTCGCACGGGGCGTCGTCGGTGCGCCCCGGGAGCCCGAGGACGCGGACCGGGCCCAGCCGGGTCCGCGACTCGCCGTGCCGGTCGCCGCGACCGCCGAGGATGCGCGGACCCTCCTCGAAGTGCGGCAGGGCGACGGCGGGTTCACCGGCCTGGAGGGGGTCTGGCCGATGTTGCGGTGCGCCGAGTGCCGCACGAGGACGGCGCCGGTCCCGTCCCCGAGGGCGGGCGGGCGTCGGTGCTGCTCGATGGCGGCGCGCGGACCGGTGTGCTCGTACAGGTTGCCGAGATGGCTGTGGGTGACGACCTCGCCGTACGGGTCGTTCGGCTGCCGTGAGGTCGAGCAGCAGCCCCCGGTCGTCGAGGCAGCGCCGGATCCGGCGGACGGCGCCGAGCCGTCGTCGGATCTCCAGCTCCCGCTCGCCCCGGGCGAAGGCCTCCCCGGCGTCGGCGAACGGGAGGGACGGTGCCGACATGGGCCGCGTGCCCCGGTGGCGGCGGGGGCGTCGGGCCACGAAAGCCTCCGGACGATCCGCGGCCGACACGATGGCCCGGGGCCACGCCGGTGCCCCGTCGGTTTCCGGTCACCGCGGGTAGCGCTCGCCGCCGTCCTCGAACGGTGATCGGTTACGCTGACCGCGCCACCACGTGGCGATCACCGGCCGGACCTCAGGGGCCGCGGATCGCCCGGTGAGAATCACCGGCACCTGCGCCGGGTCATGTGACGCGCCCGTCCGCCCGTCCCCTGGAACGCATGTGTCGCGAGCGCACGAAGGAGACAGCGATGGCGGACCGAACACCCGACTCCAGCGTCCTCGACCAGGACGACCCGTCGGCGGAGTCCTCCGGCACAGAACACGATCCGGGACCGGACTTAGCCGAGGAGCGCAGCGGGCAGTCGCCCGGGCGGCCAACGCCGGAACCTGAGTCGGCTGACGAGCAGGACGAGCGGGAGCCCTCGGAGGGGACGCGGGAGCCGGATCAGCCCAAGGACGCCGCCGACGCACCGGCACAGGAACCGGACGAACCGCAGGACACCACCGGTGAACCGGCAACCGACGCGGACGAACCGCAGGACACCACCGGTGAACCGGCAACCGACGCGGACGAGGCCGACGCTGGCGCCGAGCAGGACGAAACCCCGGCTCAGGGCTCCGCGGACGACGGCACACCATCGGACGAGGGTACCGAGGCAACTGTCGGGAACGACGGCACCGCATCGGACAAGGCGGACAAGGCACCCACCGAGGACGAGCCCGGGGAAGCCGCCGCCGCTGAGGCGTCCGAGCACACCCGGACGGTCACCTTGCGGGCCCTGGAGGACGCGGCCGGAGCCGACAAGACGATGGCGGTCGGCGTCGCCGACCCGCCGCGCGTCGACCCGCCGCGCGCCGAGCCGCCCGCCCCGCAGGAGACGCAAGAGGCGCAGGGCGCGGAGGGCGCGCAGGAAACCAGGGACGCGCAGGACGCCGCCCCTTCCCCGCTCGGTCTGCTCGCGCAGCTCACCAACACTCCGCCGCCACGGCCCACCCCGGCCCGCACGCTGCTGCGCAGGGTGAGGATCTGGTCACCTCTCGTGGCGCTCCTCGTTCTGGTGGCCCTCGCCGTCCAGCTGCTCCGCCCGCTGCCCGAGCCGACCCTCGCCCTCGACGCGAGCGTGTCGTCCTTCACCATCGGCGGGGAGACGTTCACCATGCCGTGGCCCGAGGAGGGCCAGGCCGCCGTCATGGTCGTGGGCTCGGGCACCGTCGGGACGTTCGGGGAGCAGAAGCCCGTCCCGACGGCGAGCGTCGCCAAGATCATGACGGCGTACGTGATACTGCGCGAGCACCCCCTCGAGAGGGACGAGCCGGGCCCGCGCGTCACCGTCGACGCCCGGGCCGTGAAGGAGGGCATGGCCAAGGACGAGTCGCGCATCGAAGGGCTGCGGGTCGGCCAGAAGTTCAGTCTCCAGGACATGCTGAAGATGCTGATGATCCCGTCGGGCAACAACGTGGCCCGGCTGCTGGCCCGGTGGAACACGAAAACCGAGGACGAGGCCGCGTTCGTCCGGAAGATGAACGAGGCGGCCAGGTCGCTCGGCATGAAGAACACGACGTACACCGACCCCAGCGGTCTGGACGAGGGAACCGTCAGCACGGCCGTCGACCAGCTCAAGCTGGCCGAGGCGGTCATGAGGTTCGAGTCCTTCCGCGCGACCGTCGCCATGGCCGGCGCCGACATCCCCGGGGTCGGGCGCATCTACAACAACAACGACCGGCTGATCCTGGCCGGGCTGAGTGTCCGGGGCATCAAGACCGGCTCCAACACCGCCGCGGGCGGCACGCTGTCCTGGGCGGCGTACCGGACCGTGGACGGCGAGGACCGGCTGATCCTGGGCTCGATGATGGACCAGCACGCCACGGGTCCGGACCCCAACGGCTCGACCAGCCTCCTGCTGGTGCAGGACAACAGCAAGAAGGTCATCGAGGCGGTCCGGGAGGCGCTCACCTCGGCCACGGCGGTGAAGAAGGGCCAGGTCGTCGGACATGTCGACGACGGCCTCGGCGGGCGTACGCCGGTGGTGGCCACGAAGGACCTGAAGGCGGTCGGGACACCGGGGCAGAAACTGACCCTCGCCTTCCGCGACGGGGGCCAGAACCTCGCCGGCGGGACGGAGGCCGGGACCGTGGTCGGTGAGCTGGCGCTGGGCGGTGGTGCGGGGGCGCGGCGCGTGCCGGTGGCGCTGCGGTCGGAGCTTCGGGAGCCGTCTCTCGGGACGAAGCTGACTCGGACCGGGTGAGGCGGGCGGGTACGGTCGGGCGGCCGGTCCGGCCCGGCCGCCCGCGGCGGAACCGGCCGGTCCGGGTCAGGTCAGCGCGGCGGCGACGTGTTCGGTGGCCTCGGCGATCAGGGACTCGCTGGGACGGTCATCGCGTCCGGAGCGCTCGGACATGACGGCCATCACGAGGGGGGCGGAGCGGGGCGGCCACACGAGGGCGATGTCGTTGGCCCGGCCGTACCTGCCGGTTCCGGTCTTGTTGGCGACCCGCCAGCTCTTGGGGAGGCCGGCCCGGATGCGGTTGTCGCCGGTGGTGTTGCGTACGAGGAGGTCGGTGAGCAGGGCGCGCTTGTCGGCGGCGAGCGCGTCGCCCAGGACGATCGTGCGGTAGCCGGTGGCGATCGCCCGAGGCGTGGTGGTGTCGTCCGGGGTTCCGGGGCGGCCCCGGTGGAGCTCGGGCTCGTAGTGGTCGAGGCGGCTGACGGTGTCACCGAGTCCTCGCAGGTAGGCGGTCACCCGCTCGGGACCACCGAGGCGGCGCAGCAGCAGGTTGGCGGCCGTGCCGTCGCTGTACCGGATGGCGGCGTCGCACAGCTCACCGATCGTCATGCCCTCGGCGACGTTCTTCCGGGTGACGGGTGAGGCGGAGTTGATGTCGTCCCAGCCGTAGGTGACGCGCTCGTCCAGGTGACTGAGCGGGTTGCGGTCGAGGACGGCGGCGACGGCGGGGGTCTTGAACGTGGAGCAGAACGCGAAGCGTTCGTCCGCCCGGTGGGCGATGGCCGTGCCGGTACCGGTGTGGAGGGCGTACACGCCGAGCCGGGCGTCGTGCTTGCGTTCGAGCGAGCGGAGCGACGGGAGGTCCAGGGGCGTCGCGGAGGCGGAGGGCGGGGCGGAGGACGGGGCGGACGAGCGTGTCGGTGCCTGGGACGCCGGGGCGGCCGGACGGTCCCCCGTGTCGCCGCAGCCCGCCAGGGGCAGAAGGACCGTCGCGGCGAGGAAGGCGCGGCGGGACGCACCGGATCGCTCTGGGGACATGCGGTTGTACCTGCTTTCGAAAGCCGGGTCGCACCCTGCCGCGGCCGACGCACCAACGGGTTCATTGCTGTTCTACGCGTCCGGGTCGGCGGAGTCCAACTCGGTCATCCTGCCGTGTGATTGACTCGCACACCCGTGCGGGAACCGGTCCGGCGACCGACCGGGGCAGGGGACCGCAGGTCCGTGGGGGGCTGCGTTCTCAGTCCTGGGAGGGTACGGGCAGGGTGCTGCCGGCCGGTGTGCCGGCGGGCCGTCGGCCGTCCCGTGCCCGGGTCAGCAGGGACAGGCCGGCCAGGGCGGCCCCCGACATCAGGATCAGATAGACGAGACCGTGCCGGTAACCGGCGGCGACCCCCTCCGGATCCAGCTCCGTGTGCCGGGCCACGCCGTGGAACACGATGCCGATGACGGAGAGCCCGACGGCACCGGCCACCTGTTGGGTCGTGGCCAGCAGACCGCTGGCGGCGCCTGCCTGCGCGGGCTTCAGTTCGTCGAGGACGAGCCCCAGGAGCGGAGCCATCACCGCTCCGGTGCAGGCTCCGTTGACAGCGAGCAGTACGGCCAGCGCCGGGATGTTCACGGCGCCGGGCTCGGCGAGCAGCAGCAGCGGGAACTGGGCCGCGAAGCCGGCCATCCGGATCCACAGCGCGGCCTTGAGGGGCCGCGTGCCCCACCGTGCCGTCAGGGAGGAGGAGGCCATGCTCGCCGCGCAGAACCCGACGACCAGCGGGCTGGACACCAGCCCGGACTGGAGGGGGGTGAGACCGCGCCCCTCCTGAAGCAGCAGGGCCAGAACGTACAGGGACGAGGACATGGTGGCGTAGAAGGCGCACACGATCAGCAGCCCGATGCGCAGGGTGCCGACGCGCAGCAGGCTGGGGGGAAGGAGCACGTCGCGCCCCAGGGACTCGGCGCGGCGCTCCCAGAGCCAGAATCCCGGCAGCAACACCGACGCCCCCGCGAGCATGAGCAGGGTCCACGCCGGCCAGCCGGCCGAGCGGCCGACCGTCAGGGGCACCACCAGCAGCACCATGGCCACGGCGAACAGCAGGACCCCCGTGCGGTCGATCCGCAGGTTGCCGAGCCGACCGGTCGTCGGCAGCAGCCGCGGGGCGAGGACCAGCGTCACCACCCCGAACGGAAGGTTGACGAGGAAGGCCCACCGCCAGGACAGGCCGAGCCAGTCCAGGCTGATCAGCAGTCCGCCGATGAGCTGTCCCATGGCCATCGCGCTGCCCGTGGCCAGGCCGTAGAGGCGCATCACCCGGGGGCGCTCCGCCGGGGGGTAGTGGAGCTGGATCAGCGCGAGCACCTGAGGGAACAGCACCACGGCGGCGCCGCCCTGAAGCGCCCGTGCGCCGATCAGCCACCATACGTTCGGTGCGAAGCCGCACATCGCCGATGTCACGGTGAACAGGGCGGTCCCCACCACGAACGCCTTCTTGCGCCCCCAGTAGTCGCCGAGCCTGCCGCCGAGCACCACCAGGCCGGCGTAGACGATGGCGTAGACGGCCACGACGAGTTCGATCTCGCCACTGGTCGCGTGCAGGTCCTCGGTCAGGGACGGGACGGCGACGTTGACGACGAAGAAGTCCAGGGTGGGCATGAAGGCGCCCACGAGAAGCACGGCGAGCACCGGTCCGCCCCCTACCCGAGCGTCAGGCGCAGATGCGGCTCCACCAGGTGGGGCGCGAGCATGAAACCGTAGTGTCCGAGGTCCGACTCCATGATCTGCGCCTGGGCTCCCCGGATGCCCGCCGCCAACTCGCGCTGGGCCTCGGGGGGATACGCGCGGTCGGTGGAGAAGCCGACGATGCGCGTGGGGGCGGTGATCCGTGCGAGCGCGTCGGCGATGCTTCCCCTGCCGCGCGCCACCGTGGCGCGCAGGGCCGTCTCGGAGAGGACCAGGCAGCAGTTCGCGTCGAAGCGCTCCCACACCTTGTCGCCCTGCGCCAGCACGTACTCGCGGAACTTCTCGTGGCAGCCGTCCGAGTCGTGGTACCACGACTGTCCGCCGAACCGGTCCTGCCAGTAGCTCTCCGTGCCGTAGCGGATGTGCGCGAAGCTACGGGCGAGGGAGACGCCGGTGCGGGGACCGCAGTCCTCGGGCAGGTGGTAGAACTCGCCTCCGTGGAAGTGCGGGTCCCGCCGGATCAGCTCCAGTTCCACCTGGGTGTGGCCGGCCTGTTCGACACGGGTGGCCGCGGCCACGGCGACGAGGAGGAGCCGGCCCACCCGGTCAGGGCGGGAGACCGCCCATTCCAGGGCCCGCGCTCCGCCTATGGATGTGCCGACGACGGCGTGCCAGCGCTCGATGCCCAGCGCGTCGGCCAGCGCGGCCTCGGCGTTGACCTGGTCCACCACGTCGAGCGCGGGGAAGCGTGAGGCCCAGGGGTTTCCCTTCGGGTCGAGGCTCGCGGGGCCGGTGCTCCCGTCGCAGCCGCCGAGGTTGTTGACGACGATCACGTGGAAACGGTCGGTGTCGACCGCCTTGCCGGGGCCTATCAGGGTGTCCCACCAGCCCTCCGCCCGGTGCCCCGGCCCGGCGGGTCCCGCCGCGTGGCTGGTCATGCTCAGCGGCGGCAGGATCAGCACCGCGTTGCTCCGGTCGGCGTCGAGGGCGCCCCAGGCCTCGTACGACATGGTCACCGGCCCCAGGGACTGCCCGGAGATCAGCGCCATTGGTGCGTCGGCCGAGTGGGTCGTGACGAACCGCCGGTTTCCCGGGGGGTCGCCGGGCTGCCATGCTCCGGTGTTGTTCAGGCGCATGCGCGTTCCCTCCGTGGCTGGCCTGGGGTCTGCGTGGGTCAGTGGTCGGCGTAACGGCTGCGCAGCAGCTTCTTGTCGAACTTGTTGGTGGCCGTCTTCGCGATCTCGGGGACGAACTCGAAGCGGTCCGGCACCCACCACTTCGGCAGCCGGCCGCGCAGGAAGGACCGCAGCTCGTCGGCTGTCGCCGTGGCGCCGGAACGCGCCACCACCACGGCCAGCGGCCGTTCCTGCCACCGGGCGTCCGGCACCGCGACGACGGCGGCCTCCAGGACGGCGGGATGGTCCATGAGCACGGACTCGACCGTTATGGAGCTGATCCACTCGCCGCCCGACTTGATCAGGTCCTTGCTGCGGTCGGTGATGCGGACGTAGCCGTCCGGATCGATGGTCGCGATGTCCCCGCTGCGCAGCCAGCCGTCGTGGAACTTCTCGGCGTTGACGTCGTCGTCGGCGTTCTCGTAGCTCGTCGCTCCCCACAGTGACCTGACTTCGAGTTCGCCCTGGGTCACCCCGTCGTGCGGCAGCGGCCGGTCCTCGTCGTCGATCAGCCGCAACTCGACCCCCGGTACGGCCAGGCCCTGCGTGTGGTGCAGTTCCAACTGCTTCTCGGGGGGCAGGGAGACGAGGCCGCTGCGGACGTTCGTCAGGGCGACCGTCGCCATGTTCTCCGTCATGCCGAGCCCTTGGCGCATGGTCACGCCGCGGTCGGCGTACCGGTGCACGAGGCCCTGCGGAATCGCCGAGCCTCCGCAGACGATGCGTTCCAGGGACGCGAACACCTCTTTCGGGGGGTCCGTCTCGTCCAGGGCGAGCCAGAAGGTGGGCACGCCGGCCGACAGGGTGACCTGCTCCCGCTCCAGCGTCTCCGCGATGGCCCGGGGTTTCAGGTGCGGCCCGGTGAACACCAGGCCCGCTCCCGCCAGGGCCGCCGCGTAGGGCAGCCCCCAGGCGGTGGCGTGGAACAGTGGTGTCAGCGGGAAGACGACGTCGCGTTCACGGACCGCGAAGGCGTCGGCCGCGCACATCGCGAGGGAGTGGAGGACGAGGGACCGGTGGGAGTGGGCAACGGCTTTGGGGTTGCCCGTGGTGCCGCCCGTGTAGCACAGGCAGGCGGTCCGGTTCTCCGCCACGTCGCGCGGCTCGACCGGAGTGGCGTCGGCCAGCAGCCGCTCGTAGGAGAGCGCATCGGCGAACGCGGGGTGCACGTCGCCCCCGTCGGGGATGACGACGAACTCGCGCACCGACCGCAGCCGGGGCAGCAGCCGTGCCAACTGCCCGGTGAGGGAGGCGTCGACCACCATCACCCGGGCGTCCGCGTGGGCCACGACCCATTCGATCTGCTCGTCGGAGAACCGGACGTTGACCGGCACCAGGACGGCACCCGCCATCGGGACGCCGAAGAACCACTCGAGGTGCCGTGTGCTGTTCCAGGAGAAGGTCGTCACCGCGGAGCCCTGGGCGACACCGAGGCCTCGGAGGGCGTCGACCAGCCGCCGAACCCGTTCCTGCAACGCCGCCCAGGACGTCCCGTGGGGCTGCCCGGCGAGGTCGACCTCGCGGATCTCCTTGGTGGGTGCCACGGTGACCGCCCGCCGGAGCAGCATGCCCACCGAGAGCCCGATTCCGCCCTGCCCGGTCATGATGCAAGCTGGATGAGGGTCATGCCGTCATGGACGGTGAGCAGGGCGGCGCGCACCCGGGGGTCCTCGATGACGTGCTTGTTGAACTTGACCACGTCGTGCGCCCAGTTGGCGAACATGCGTTCCACCCACTCCTCGCCGGTGGCGGCGTCGTCGGCGGGCGGCAGGGAACGCGGATTGAGGACTTCACCGCCCCACATCGTGTTGTCGACGACCAGCAGACCGCGAGGCCGCAGCAGGCCGCGGGCGAGGATGGTCTCGAAGTACGAGATGTAGTTCGGCTTGTCCGCGTCCAGGAAGATGAGGTCGAAGTCGCCTTCGACGGTCTGGAGAACGGAGAGGGCTTCCTCCAGTACGGGCTTGATCTTGTGCCCGTGCGGACTGCGTTCGAACGCCCGCGTGGCCACGTCCTGGGCCCGCTTGTCCGCGACGTAGCTGTCGACGGTGACGACTTCGCCGTCGTCCGGCAGGGCCTCGGCGAGGGCGATGGAGCCATGGCCGGTGAAGGTCCCCACCTCCAGCACACGGTTCATGCCGCCCGTGGTGATCAGCATCTGGAGGAAGGACGTCTGGATGTGCGCAGTCGATATGTCCGCCCACTCGGGGGTGGCCCTCGCGGTTTCCTCGGCGATGTCCCGCAGTTCGGCCGAGACGGGGGTGGAAAGACGTTCGGCGTACTCCCGGATCCCCTCCCGGAAGATCGAAGGCTTCTTGAAGACGGCGTCGGACCTGTGTTCCATGGCTTCTTCTCTCGACGTGTGGGGGAGTTGCGGCACGTGGGGCGGCAAAGAGCGGAGCCGGGCGGTGGCGCAGGGGCACCGGACTGTGGTCCCCGGCGGGACCTACGACGTGGAAGTCGCGTGCATCGTCACGTAGTTGGTCCCGATCCAGTCCCCGAACGTCGCGGTCTCACCGTCGAGGGTGTCGACTTCGAGGCCGTAGTCGCGGGCCTTGGGGACCGAGAAGGAGAAGTCGGTCGAGGGGCGCAGGAAGAAGACGCTCGACGTGCGGTCGCTGCCCTCGCGCAGGCCGGCTTCCGGGGACCTGACGTGGTGCCGGGGTGCGGGGACCGCGCCCTGGGTGACCAGGGGTGCGATGGCGCCGCACAGCACGACCACGGCGTTCGGGATGTGCGGCAGGTCCACCAGTTCGCCGCCGATCTCGGCCTGGAGGCTGACGAACCCGTTGGCGCACGGGGTCTGGTGGATCAGGGTGATGATGGACAGGTCGTAGTGCGGCGCCATGCGCCGCGGCTCGTGCTCGGCGGCGCGGTGCTCGGGGACCTCGGGGAAGTAACGCAGCCGCAGCACGGGGTCGCAGTCCAGCAGTGTGTCGATGTCCCTGCCGTCCGAGCCGTCGTACGTGCCGGTCACCTCCAGGACGGTCTGTGCGGTCTCCCGGGCGGCGGTGTAGAGGCCGACGAAGTAGTCGGTCCAGATCTCCTCGAAGCGCTGCGAGGGGAAGAGGTTGTCGGCGACCCCCATCGAGAACGACATCGAGTAGTCCGTGTAGGTGCCCGTCCTGGTCACCTGGGCCGTGCTCTCGGCCTCCAGCGCGGAGTAACCGCGGCGCATGGTCGGGATCTTCGTCGTCATGGCCGCCTTCTCCTGAGGCGTGCCGTGGGTGAAGAAGTCCGTGGCCGTATCGGTGGCGAGCCTGTGGTCCTGCTCCCGCACTCCGCAGTCGGTGAGGTAGAAGACGCCCGTCTCGGTCACGCACCTGCGGAACTCTTCCTGGTCTACTCCCTTCTTCAGCGCGGTGAGGCTGAAGGTGGGCACTCGGGGCACCGTCGTGTTCGTCATGGTGGCCCGCTCCTTCCCGGATCAGTCGTAGAAAAGTACGGCGCGCATTTCCAGAGACGTTCTCAAATGTCCGACGTCGGGTCCTTTCTCGTCGTGGAACGCCGTGTGCGGGCAGAGGCCGGCCACGTCGGCGAGCCCCGGGCGCTCCGCTCCGTCCGCCGCGAGCGCCAGACTGCGGCTCGCGCTGTCGTAGCACTTGAAGAGGAGGACCTCGTCGGGTGAGAGCGACCGCCAGTAGTGCCAGCGGTGGCGGGAGTCGTGCTTTACGGAGTAGCTCTCGCGGTCCTTGAGCCACTCCGGGAACTCCAGCCGGGTCGCCACGAGGTCGGCGGAGGGGTTCAGCGACCGGTAGTCGCACAGGGCGAGGGGGTAGTTGCGGACGGGCTGCAGCAGGGGCCGCCAGACGTTGACGATCTGGAACCTGCCGAAGCGCCGCCCCTCCCCGCCGTGCAGGGCGGCGCGGGCCCGGGCGCTGTTCGGGCTCTGGTCGACGTGCACGCGCAGGTGCGGCGCCTGATGGGGCGTCGCACCGGAGGGGGTGGCGTCCTGGCGCCTGAGGGTGGCGTCGAAGAACTCCACCGCGTCGGCCCCGGTGACGGACGTCAGCAGCTCCGCGGTCTCCTGCCGGTACCGTTCCAGGGCCGGTTCGGAGTTCTCCGCCAGGGCGTGCTGGTCGACCCGGGTGGGAGCAGCGACCCGCTCGAACCCCATGGTGTCGAGGGTGGGCCGCACGGAGCTGTCGCGCAGGTCCGTGACGGTCACCTCGTGCGGGACCATGCGGAAGTTGAGGGTCACCTCGGGCGGCCGGGACAGGGCGTCGATGCACCAGTCGTCGTCCGGGGAACCCGGGGTCAGCGGTGCGGCGTAGTGCAGGACGGTCGATACGTCGGACACGGCGGCCGGCTAGCCCTTCGCCGCCGAGCGGCGGAAGACGCCTCGGTCCAGCTGCGGGCTGGCGTTGGCGTACACCATGTCCATGGTCAGCACATCGCGGAAGGACGCCAGGTACTGCTCCAGCAGGGCCGGGCTGTACCGGTGCCAGTAGGGGATCATGTCCTCGATGACGAAGTAGTCGCCCTCGTGGAGCAGATGGTCGACCGCCCACCGCATGACGTTGAACGTGTCGGCGTGCGCGTCGTCGATGAGCAGCAGCGGGTGGGCGACGTCGCCGAGGAGTTTCTCCAGCGTCCCGAGATCGGTGCAGTCGGCTTCGTGGAGGACGATGTTCGACATCTCGGCGGGGGGGATCTGGCAGCGGGAGAGGTCCCTGTCGACCCCGATGACCTGGCAGTCGACGCCCATGAGCCGGGTCAGGTCACGGAACCAGACCAGGGAACCGCCGCTGTAGACCCCCAGTTCGACGATGGTGCGGGGGCGGAACTCCCACAACAGGTCGTGGAAGGCCGCCTGGGCCTCCGGATCCTTGAGCAGGCGCAGCCCTCGCCACTGGTAGCGGGAGAAGTCCGGGTACCCCAGATCACGCGGCGCCTCGGCCCACCGGTCGAGCGGCCAGTCACGCGGCCGGTCCGTCAGTACCGGAGGACGGTGGACCGGGTCCTCGCCCAGCCCTCGGAATGCGTTCAGATCCAGGAAGTTCTCGCGAGAGTAGTCGTTCAATGAGCTCTCCCCTGAGTTTGCGCCGCATTTCGGCTCTGCGATGCTAGCCCGCACTACTCTTGACCTTCTCTTGCGACTCTCTCGGGGCCCTCTCCATGAAATTGGGATAACGCCCAAAAAGGATTCCGCAGAAGATTCAGACAAGGAAAACAGGGCTCCACGTCGAGGCATTGCCTCTGGTCAGCACCCACGCCGCACCTGATTTTCCGATGGCGACCCGCTCCGCTTCACCCGCCGGATTCGGACTCCCCGCTGTTTCCGCTGCGGTAAATATCCGCCGGCGGGGTAGTGTTCCGTACGCACGGGGAAATACCACGTACAGAAGGGGACGATAACCATTGGACGTGATAGGCGCCGGATATGGCCGTACCGGTACGTTGTCGATGCAGGCGGCACTTCGGAGGCTCGGGTTCGACCCCTGTCACCACATGACCGAGGTGATCGTGAACCCCCGGCAGATGCCGCTGTGGCAGGAGGCGTTCGCCAGTGACCCGGTGGACGTACGGCGGGTGTTCGAGGGATACCGGGCGACGGTGGACTTCCCCGGCTGCGTCTTCTGGCGCGAGCTGATGGACGCGTGGCCCGAGGCGAAGGTCGTGCTGAACGTGCGGGACCCGCACCGCTGGTACGCGAGCGCCAAAAAGACCGTCTTCTCCCGGCACATGCAGCAGCCGGGGGACCTTGACCCGGACGCCGCCGCGTTCGGCCGTTTCATGACCGAGGAACTGCGTCCTCGCATGCTCGACGTGGGCGGCGACCGGCCGTTGAACGAGATGGACGAGCATGAGGCCGTCGAGGCCTTCAACCGGCACATCGCCGAGGTGAAGGCCACCGTACCGGCTGACCGGCTGCTGGTCTTCCGGGTGAGCGAGGGATGGGGCCCGCTCTGCGACTTCCTGGACGTGCCGGTCCCCGACGAGGAGTTCCCGCACGTCAACGAGGCGGACGGCTTCCACGAGCGCGCCGGGGAGCTCTTCGAGGAGCGACGGCGGGCACTCGCCGCGGCGCGGGCCGCGCCGGCCGGGAGCTGAGCCGGACTCCCGACCGAGGGCACGACAGGGCTCGGCCCCAGGACCCACCGGGTCCTGGGGC